>JBFLZD010000013.1 GCA_040756435.1 Spirochaetota bacterium
CTAACGCTCCTCGCAATGACGGGATTGGCCGATGTGTCATTGCGAGCGTAGCGAAGCAATCTCATTGCTACAATCGGAAAGATTGCTTCGTCGCTAGCACTTCTGGCAATGACGCTATGGACAATCATCATCATACAGAGCTGCCTTTTGGGACACCCCCTTTTCTTTCAATGCAGTTTGTAACGGGGCATTGCTCGCAGTTACATCCTTGCGGTTTTTTAAATAGAGCTGCAATATACTGTATACCATACAGCAACGCCAGTATAACCAGTATGCTTATAATGATCAATTCTCCCATACTAGTAAGTATATCACACTTTACTCATATATCTACGATTCTAATGCCCGCAATCCATCGGCAATCAGATTCTGGCAATAGGTAACGATAGAATCTTTGGCAATGATTATCTTTTCATCCTGATTTCGCAGTTTGACTTCTATAGAGGAACTATCGCCAAAAAATGCCTTACCTAACGTTATGCGGATGGGAATACCAATCAAATCAGCATCACCAAATTTAAATCCCGGGCTGGCTTTGCGGTCGTCATACAGCACATCTATTTTAGCTTTGAGTAACATCGAATACACCTCATCAGCCATAGCCTCTTCAGTTTCATTCTTTGCTAAACTCACACAATGCACATGAAACGGCGCAACACTCATTGGCCAAATTATACCATGCTCATCGTGATGTTGTTCAATAACTGCGGCCATGGTACGGTTTACACCAATCCCGTAACAGCCCATTATTGGTGTGATTGCCTTCCCATTTTGGTCAAGCACGGTAACATTCATTGACTTTGTATATTTATAGCCCAACTTGAAAATATGCCCCACCTCAATACCTTTCTTTTCTTTGAGTGGATAACCACAATGAGGACATCTATCACATGCTACAACAAGCGTAATATCAGCTTCCTCTTTGATAATAAAATCTCTGCCGGGGTTTACCCCTTTGTAGTGTTTGTCTTTTTCATTGGCTCCTGTAATGCCGTTAACAATATGTTTTACCTGTGTATCACATATAATACGTAACGTTTTTCCTTCACGAAGGATAGGCCCTGCAAAACCAACTGGTGCCCCTGTCACCTCTTCCACCACTGTGTCAGGTGCCAAAGCCACTTCAACTGCACCCAGTGCATTTTTTAATTTTACTTCATTTATATCACGATCACCAGGCACCACTGCCATAACAGGATTTCCATCAGCAACGTAAATCAGGCTCTTTAAAAATTTATGAGCACTGCATCCAAAAAATTGCACAAGCTCATCAATGGTGCGCACATTGGGAGTATCCACAATGCTCAGTGTTTCCGGATTTTCGTTCTGGGGCGATAGTTCATATTGATAGGCGGCTCGCTCCTGATTGGACTTATAGCCGCATGCATCGCATAGCAGCAATACCTCTTCACCAACCTCTGATGCAACCATAAATTCTTCAGAATCACTGCCCCCCATTGATCCAGTATCAGCCTCTACCGGAATTGTCTCCAAACCACACCGTTTAAAGATATTGCGATATGTTTGGCGCATTGTCTGGTATGAACGCTCCAGTCCCGCTTCATCAATGTCAAACGAATATGCATCCTTCATGATGAACTCTTTACTGCGCATAACTCCAAAGCGTGGACGAATTTCATCACGGAATTTTGTATTTATCTGGTATGCATTTATTGGCAAATCCCTGTATGAGGTTACTATCATGCGTATGGCATTGGTGAATGCTTCTTCATGCGTTGGTGCCAGTGCATATTCTAATCCATTGCGGTCTTTAATGCGTATCATCTCAGGGCCCATAGTGTGCCAGCGTCCCGATTCCTTCCACAAATCAGCATTGGTAAGCTCGGGCATTAAAAACTCAAGCGCCCCGGCTTTGTTCATCTCTTCGCGAATAATATTAATTATCTTTTGCAACACTCGCAAACCCAATGGCAAATAAATATACATACCAGCTGATTCTTTGCGGATAAGTCCTGCACGTATCATAAGCTTATGGCTGGTGATGACCGCATCAGCGGGATCTTCTTTAAGTGTTGGGATAAGATAGCGCGACATTCTCATGGTTTGTTTCCTTTTTTCAATAATTGTAATGATAAGTGTTACAATGGTGGTATCGTGTCAAGTGCAAATTTACCTGTCATATCTAACATTTTTGCCTACGAGGCAAAAAAATACTCTAATAATTTTTCCTCCTGGCAAAATTTTTTGACATCATATTAACCCATCTTTTAAAATTTATTCACTTTCTGTATGATAGTGATGGATATAAATACGAATTATGGTATCTAAGAAATGTTAATAAAAAAGAAGTGGACTTTTTGCTTACTGTTAACACGAAACCATGGATAACTGTTGAAACTAAATTATCAGATACATCAGTATCAAATAACCTGCTCTAGTATAAAGAAAGAATAGCTATCCCATACTGTTATCAGGTTGTGAAAAAACCATGTATTGATATCATCACTCACTCTGACATCCGTATTGTCTCTGCTGACAGATTTTTATAATATCTGGTATAATAACGCTGACAAACTCTATTACCACTTTAGAAGTAATGCAATTTTTTCAATACTGGCATATACATAAAAACTAACCAAATTATTATTGACATGCTGCAATTTTGTTTTTACTATACATATAACTATTACATATATTCTTTCCTGCTGGAATGAAGTATAAAACATTGTGCTCTATATGAATCACTCAATACAACCACATATCATAAAGAAACATATAAAAGATTGCAAGCCCACCGACAATTATAATTGGTGGATTACCAAAACCCCAGAAGAACGCATCAGTGCTGTTGAAATACTACGCAGGCAAATGTATGGAAATACATCAAGATTACAGAGAATTATTAGAATTATTAAACGCACATAACGTTAAATATGTTATAGTGGGAGCATATGCTCTGGCATTTCATGGACTTCCCAGATATACAGGTGATTTAGATATATTAATTGGTTGCGATGTGAATAATGCAGAAAAAGTAGTGAAAGTATTACAAGATTTTGGCTTTTCATCACTTACTATAACAAAAGAAGATCTTATGGAACCTGATACGGTAATACAATTAGGATATCCACCGTTAAGAATTGATTTAATCACCTCTCTTACTGGTGTTAGCTGGGATGAAGTCTATAATAATGCAGTTACAGGGAATTATGGTGATGTAAAAGTATTCTTTATAGGAAAACAACAGTTTATTAAAAACAAAAAAGCAACAGGTAGATATCAGGATTTGGCTGATTTAGAGGCAATTGGATATAAAAACGGGGATGCAGATATCACATAACTATCGCACCCCCGTTAGTATCATTACTCATTCATTTGATATGCATCAACCAGTGAATACACATATTTTTCAAGTACTCGGTTATACCTGTCATGGTCAACCACAGGCTTCTGAATCATCTTTAAGCAAAGCTCCTGCTGCTTGGCAGTGCTGCTTGTCTTGGAATAAATCTGTAATGCAAACTTTGAAAAATCCCTGATCATGAAATCAAAAACCTGATCAATCATATCATCTTCAACATTGTAGATCTTCTTATTTTCTAAAATAAGCTGACCATATGCCACCAGTGTAAAGAGCTCACCAATTGACAATAAAAAGTCAATGTCCTCAGCCTGTTTCTGGTCAGGTGTTGCACCCATCATGAAATCCTTGAATGCGTTGATCTGCTTTTTGAAGATCTCAACGTTGGGCAGGTTCACGCTGTTATACGCAATGTTGTAATCGTGGAACTGAATCTTGCCCAATCCTTTTGTTGGACCCTGATTGAAGAGGAAATCGTCGTTGGTAGCATCTAATCTCTGCGGTACTTCAGGGAATTCTTTTGGATTAAAGAAGTAATTGAACATGAACTTGATAATCAGCGCCATGTTAACATGAACTGTTCCCTCTAATTTTGGCAATGCCCTGATATCACGAGCAGCCATATGGAAGTAGGTATCCTTTTCAAAACCTTTTGCAGCTATGATATCCCACAGTAAGTTGATAACCTCTTCACCCTGTGTGGTGACTTTCATCTTAACCATTGGATTATACAGCAAATACCGCTTGTCATTTTCATTGGCGCTTCGCATATAGTCAGTTGCACGCAGAGCAAATAATTTCATTGCAACAAGCCGTGTGTATGCATCAACAAAGAACTGCTTGATGTGCGGAAATTCGGTAACGTACTTGCCGTACAGGTTACGGTGTGCAGCGTGATTCAACGCTTCATAAAAACAATGTGTTGCAATGCCAATTGAACCCCAACCTAAATTGAATTTACAGATATTAATAGTATTAAGCGATGCATCCCATGCATCTCTGCCTTTATCAAGGATATCGGCTTCGGTGATTGGATAATCATGCAGCGCATACTCAGCAACATATGACTGACTGTGAATAACGTTTTTAATACATTCAAATTTTGGATGCTGTGAATCCACCACAAAGAACACATAGTCACCAGTATCAGCAATTTTACCAAATGTTGACACCAGCGCAGCTTTGTTGGCATTGCCAATGTAGTACTTGTCGCCATTTGCGCGGTAGGTGCCATCACCATTGGGGTACAGCATCATATCGCTTGAATAGATGTCAGCGCCATGTTCCTTTTCGGACAGGCCAAATGCAAAGATTGCACCCTCTTTCAAAAGTTTGGCTGCCTTCTGTTTAACTTCCTCATTTTTGCCAATCCATATTGGCCCAAGACCCAATTGCGAAACCTGGAATGTATACCAGTATGCAAGCCCGTAAAATCCTAAAATTTCAGCAAAGTTGACAATGCGCCAGGTATTCCAGTGGCTGTCCTTATCGCCATACCCTTTTGGTGTAAAGAGTTTAGCAAAAATCTGATTTTCCTTCTGAAACTGCAAGAAATCATCGTACCACACACAGTTGTGATCATCATCCAGAACCTTTTTTAATCCTTTGTTTTCAAAAAACTGTATGGTTTTTTTCATAATGTCTTCCGACTCTTTGTCGGGAAATGTGACATTGTACTTTTTTGGATTTAAAAGAATCATATCCCACCCCTATTCAAATTATAGTAACAAATTTGAGTATATCATACACATACTGATTTGTAAAGAAAAAATTACAGTGTTATGTATTTTTTTAATCAACATATTTATTTTTTTGGGCGTGCACCCGCGGTAACTATCGCCTTATAACAACCCCACCCTGTCTTTAATTTTCCCGCTTTCCACCAATTCTGCAAATTCATCGGCCATCGCTTGTCCCACCTCAATTGCTTTTTCCCAGAATGATAGCCTTTCAGCGTCATTGCCTGCAAATGTATAAAAATCATGTCGGTCAGGGATCTTTTTATATGGCAGCAAATCAATGGCTTCTTTTGAAGGTGAAATGATGCACACATCATTAAGGCTGTGTTGCGGCTTTCGGTATGTAAGTGCCTTGTCAAACCACCCGGGCACCACACACTCAGAATAATGTGGATACAGCGCAATACCGCCATTAAGCGCAAGTGGCAGGTCCATCTGATAATCCACAAGCCCACCATCACGGAGTATTGTAACAGTGCCGTTATGGAAATATGGCACCCCTTTCATAACCAGCGGAATGGCACCTGAAGCCATGATGGCCTTTTTTACATTTGACGTATCAAGTGGAATATACTGCGTGCTGAAATTATTCCATTGTATGAATGACGGGAATGCTCTGCTATCATAAAACACATAGCGGTCAAAATGTAATGCTAAAAGCTTTCTATTAATAGCATTGGAAAGCGCAGCTGTTGCAAGCCCTGTCATGAGTGGAAGCTTATGTTCACTTATAAGCAGATGTTTTGATCGCGCCGTTATGATGCACAGGCGTATGGTAGGATGTTGTATGATTTCTATTACTCTGCTATCGGACAGGTAGGTTTCCATAATGGCAATTGTTTCGGCAGTTATCTCTTCCCTATCAGGATTGAGCGAATACTTCTGGGCCATGTAGCGCTCTTTAAATGTATCCAGTGCTTTTAGTCCATCCTTTTGCGCAAGTGCTGCAAAGCGCCATGTTGCAATGGATGAGCCAATTAAATGAACAGGCGTTTTTCTTTTTTGCAAAAAATGTGAATATACAAGTTTATCAAGCCCATATAGAATAAGCCACTTGGGACCACCAGCAGCACCAAGTACACACTGAATTCTTTCTTTTTTCAGGCCTTCGTCTTTAATGATACGGTAGGCCCGTTTCCCTGCTTGAATTGTACACAAACGTTTCATAGTAGCCTCATCGTATTACAGTTACTCAAATAACAGTGTTATGGTATATTGATAATTGCAAGGATTTTTTTATTTGATGGTATTGGCATTTTTGGTTATAGATTTGGAATGGCAGCATTCGTTTTAGAAAAACAAGGTTATCAAAAAGTTAAACAGATGATGTATACGTTTCTCTCTGGCACCTCCTTTTGTTGCCCATACAAAAGAAAGTGCCAGCAAACGGATATAGTTATTTAATAGGAATAAAACCTGCCTCTTTAACTATCGCCTGTCCTTCTAAAGAAAGCATAAAGTCTATAAATTCTTGAGCGGCAGGCTTTATTTTGACTTCATTGACATACATATAGAGTTTGCGTGCTATGGGGTATTTTCCGCTTTTCCCATTTTCTATGGTTGGCTCTACATTATTCACATATAGCGGCTTGACTCTATCATTAAGGTAGCCATATCCCACATATCCAATTGCCTTTGGATTTTGTGAAACCGTCTGCAAAATTGCCCCATTTGAAGCCTGCAGCAATGCATCTTTACGCACGTCAGCATGTTTCATTACTTTGGATTCCCACACCTCAAAGGTTCCAGAGCTTGAATCACGGGATATAACCACAATGGTTTCATCATTGCCACCAACATCCTTCCAGTTTTTTACCGACCCTTCATAAATTGCTTTAAGCTGATGCAAGGTAAGGTTGGACACCGGATTTGAAGGATGCACAATAGGCACTATCATATCAAATGCAATAGCAACTTCTTTGATGATTTCACCCTTACGCTTTGCAAGCGCTAACTCTTCTGCATGCATTTCGCGTGAAGAGTTTGCAATATCACAGCTACCATCAATGAGCGACTTTATGCCATCACCAGAGCCAGTGCCTGAAAGGGTTATCACAATTTTATTCTTTTCATAAAATGCTTCGGCAGCTTTTTGAGTAACGGGTAACACGGTGGTTGAACCTTTAACCACTACTTTTTCCTTAGCTTCTTTTGAACACGATACAATAAATACTGTTACAATAAATAGTATGCATAGCGTTATGTAGCTTTGTATTTTCATCCTTAAAACCTCCTTAAAAATATAATATAATTAATTTTAACTCATCATTATCAATATGTTCAACACTTTTTTGCAAAAATCAAGTTACCTCTGCTGTGTAATAAATATTTGTTGGAATAATAATAGCCAAACCCCCAGCGAGGGTGACATTATTATATGACTTAAAAAATAAAAAATGCCGCCCCATGCTTTCTTTTGAGACGGCCCATTCAATGAGTGTTATCTTCACATCAATCAGTTAGTGGTATAAAACCTGCTGCTTTTACAATCTGTTGTCCTTCTTTTGAAAGGATAAAATCAATAAATGCCTGCGCTTCAGGTTTTATTTTTACCTCATTGACATACATGTACAACTTTCGTGCTATTGGGTACGCACCCGATTTCCCGTTAGGTATAGTTGGTTCTACTCCATTTACAGTAAGTGCTTTTACTTTGTCATCTAAGTATCCGTATCCAACATATCCAATTGCACGTTTATTCTTTGATACAACGGATATAATTGCACCATTGGAAGCCTGCAATAACGCATCCTTGCGCACTTCAGATTTCTTCATAACCTTTGATTCCCACACTTCAAACGTTCCTGAACTTGAATCACGGGATATTACAACTATCCTTTCATTGTTGCCACCCACCTGGCTCCAGTTAGTTATAGCGCCTTCATAGATGGCTTTAAGCTGAGCCATTGACAAATTTTTTACAGGATTTGATTGATGAACAATAGGAACTATCATATCATACGCAATAGCAACTTCTTTAATCTTTTCACCTTTGGATTTTGCCATATCCCATTCTTCCTTCTTCATTTCCCGTGAAGAATTTGCTATATCACAGCTACCATCTATAAGCGACTTTATACCATCACCAGAACCTGTACCTGAAAGACTTATCACAATCTTTGTTTTTTCATAGAAAGCTTCCAGTGCTTTCTGGGCAATGGGTAATACGGTAGTTGAGCCTTTAATGACTACCTTTCCCCCTTTTGTTTGTGAAAAACCAATTGATAATGAGCTTACTATCGCTAGTACCATGAAAATTAAAAAACTCTTGACCTTCATTATGGCCTCCTGTTATAATTTTAGTAACTTTTGGTTAAAACGCTATATGCATTTTTACACCATACTACGTACACCGTTATTATAAAATTTTTATAAAGATTAGATTAATTTTCTATTTGATTTGAACTGAATTATTCTTTTCATCATAAACAGCAATGAGTCCTGTGGGGCAAAAAGCACTGCTATAGTACTAAAACTTTACATTTTCTTTACAATAGCATTATAAATCCTTAACATTTCAGTGGTTTGATAATTACAAGCAATAATGGAAATAACCAAACAGGTAAACAAATAACGGTGATATATGTCCGAAAGCACAGTAAAAGTTAAAGCCCAGAATCTTTCTTTTTTCTATGGGAATAATCAGGCATTATTCGATATCAATTTAACCGTACAGGCAAACACAGTTATGGCATTGATTGGCCCTTCTGGATGTGGTAAATCAACATTTCTTCGCTGCATCAACAGAATGAATGACATTATACCCTATACAAAAATTGAAGGCCAGTTAACCATAGATGGCGAATCCATATACCATACTAAATACGATGTCACACAACTTCGTAGACGCGTTGGTATGGTTTTTCAAAAATCAAACCCATTTCCAAAATCAATTTTTGACAATATAGCGTATGGTTTAAAAATAAATGGTATAAAAGATAGATATACCATTGAGCGTATCGTGGAAGACTCTCTGAAACGCACGGCACTGTGGGATGAAGTTAAAGATAGGCTGCATACTTCGGCCATGAGCCTGTCAGGTGGGCAGCAGCAGCGCCTGTGCATTGCTCGAACTATTGCAGTGCAACCCGAGATTATTTTAATGGATGAGCCAGCTTCAGCCCTTGACCCCATATCAACGCAAAAAATTGAAGAGCTTATTCAGGATTTGAAGAAGCAGTACACCATTATTATTGTAACCCACAACATGCAGCAGGCAGCGCGCGTGAGCGATTATACCGCTTTCTTTTACATGGGAAAACTTATTGAAGTCAATAAAACCGAAATCATGTTTACAAAACCAGAAAAACAGATGACTGAAAATTATATAACGGGAAAATTTGGATAATCACTGAAAGGAGATAACAATGCCAACCCATTTAGAACAGGAACTCAATGACTTACTGCGCAAAATACTTGAGATGGCAGACATTGCTATAGAAGCTGTTGCTGATGCTGTACAGTCACTAAAAACTATAGATGTGAAGTTAGCAGAAAAAGTGATACAAAAAGATTCAGTACTTGACCAATTGGAGATAGTTATTGATGAAGAATGTGGCAGGATTTTAGTAACCAAACAACCAGCAGCAGGTGATCTCAGGCTTATACTGGCAATCTTAAAATCAAACACTGACTTAGAGCGTATTGGTGATTTAGCAACCAACATTGCAAAAGAAACAATACGGCTTGAAGGAAAATCACTTTTAAAACCACTTATCGATATTCCCCGCATGACAGAAATTTGCATCAAGATGATAAAGTTAGCATTTCAGGCAATTACTGAAAAAAACATAGACTATGCAAAACAGTGTATAGCAACTGATAAAGAAGTGGATGAGCTCAATATGCAGATAAACCGTGAGCTATTTAGCTTTATGGTAGAAAATCCAGCAACCATTTCACCTGCATTTGGCCTTATCATGGTAGCAAAAGCATTGGAACGCATTGGCGATCATGCAACGAACATCGCTGAACGAGCCATATACTACATAGAAGGTGAAGACATTCGTCATCAGGAGTAGTACATGCCAAAAATATATGTAGTTGACGACGAAAAGGACATTCGTGAAATACTGAAAGTCAATCTTCAAAAAAATGGCTATGATGTTAGTACATTTGCTTCAGCTGAAGAGGTCCTTAAACAATTAACTATCGCCAAACCTGATCTTTTAATACTTGATATTATGATGAGTGGCATGGATGGATTGGATTTGTGCAAACACATCAGGGCATCCAATACACTAAAAGATATACCCATTTTATTTCTTTCAGCAAAATCAGCAGAACTTGACAAAGTGCTGGGACTTGAGTTAGGGGCTGATGATTACCTAACAAAGCCATTCAGTATTCATGAACTCATTGCCCGTGTTAAAGCAATACTGCGGCGTGTCCAGGGGAAGGAAGAAGTGCCTAAAGAAGTTTTAACCTATAAAGGCATTGTACTGCATCCTGAAAAATTTTCAGTAACTATCGACAAAAACCCCATAGACCTTACAAAGACTGAATTCCTTATCCTTAAACTTTTTATGCAATATCCTGGTAAAATTTTTTCCCGTGACAACATCATCGACAGCATCCGCGGCGACAATGTCTATGTCATTGACAGAACCGTTGATGTGCATATTATGAATCTTAGAAAAAAATTAGGACATTACAAGGATGCAATTAAAACCTATTCTGGCGTTGGGTATGGATTAAAAGGGTAAGTTAATGTTTAAAAGTCTTAAAACAAAATTAATTGTTGTATACTCTGTAGCACTGGTATGCTTTATTTTTTTTCTTCTCATTTACAGTAGTAGCCATATACACAAAGAATTTACTGTATTCTTAAAAACTGAATTGCAGCAAAGTATTGATTACATTAATACTTACTGCCAGTCATTTCACAAACCCATTAACAAACAATTTTTTTCTTATGAGATAGTAACCGCTTTAAAAAATCTATCCTATAAAAGTTCCCTGCGCATAACCATTATTAACAATGATGGCACCGTACTTTTTGACACCGACGCCAACCCTGAATCAATGGAAAACCATCTGTATCGCCCCGAGATACTGGAAGCAAGAAAGAAAGGTACTGGTATGGCAAGTAGATTCAGTAATACAGTTGGTGCCGATATGTTATACGTTGCTTCATATTATAATTACTTCTATATTCGCACTGCAAAATCAATGTCTACTATCAATGCACTTATAGAGTCAATTACCAGAAATATCATCATTGCTGGAATCATCATCCTAATTATCAGCATTACCGTAACAGCAATTTTTGCTACTGCTTTCACACGACCTATAAAAGAATCATTACACTTTATTAATACATTTTTTAACGGCAACCTACATGCGCGCATACTCAATTATAAAGATGATGAAATGGGCTACTTACAAAGAGCAATGAACACGCTTGCCGACAATATTCAGCAGCGTATTATAGAACTTACCAATGAAAAAAATAAACTCTTCATGATTATAGAAAACATCCATGACCCAATTGCGCTTATCGATGAAAATAAAAAAATTGTTATTTATAACAAAGCATTTGCAAACTGTTTTGAATATCCTGAAAGTTTAACAGATAAATACTACTTCACTGTTATCCGACATAGTGAGCTTAATGCCAAAATATATGTAGCATTTTCACAAAAGCAAAAAATATCGTTTGAAGAAACAATAGATGGTAAATATTTTCAAATTTTTATCTACCCCTTTGCTGAACCCGCCACAGGTATCCTGCTACTCATGCACGATGTAACCGAGCAAAAGCGCATTCAGCAACTCAAGTCAGATCTTGTGGGGAATTTATCGCATGAATTAAAAACGCCAATCAGCATCATCCGTGGATACTTAGAAACCATTAAAGACAACATTTGCGATCAAAAAACAGCAGAGCAATTCATTGAAAATGCACTCATAAATGTTGAACGCCAAAATGCAATTATCAACGACATGCTCAAACTCAACCAATTGGAGACTTCATCTTTCATTACCAATGAATCCATTGACCTTAAAAAAATCATTACACAGTGTGTAGAGTTGCTATCACCAAAAATTCAAAAAAAGAATCTGGCGATAGTAATAGATATACAGTCATTGCCACAAAGCATTACTGGCAATGCATTCCTGGCTGAAGAAATTTTTTTCAATCTAATAGATAATGCCATTAACTATAATAATCAAGGTGGATCAATAACTATCACCGCACATAAAGAATCAAAATTACTGTCAATAAGTATTGCCGATACTGGCGTGGGCATCCCACCCGATGAAATACCAAGGATTTTTGAACGTTTTTACCGTGTTGACAAAAGCCGCTCACGCGAGACTGGTGGTACCGGTTTAGGATTATCCATTGTAAAACATGCAGCGCTTATTTTAGGATGGACAGTGGAAGCTACATCATCATCCAGCGGTTCAACATTCACAATTATTATACCATCAGCGTAATCATTAATTACGCTTTTTAACTTCTATCAATCTTCCATTCACATATTTGTGAAGGACACTGGATATCATTGTTTGGTAAGGTATCCCTTCCTCCATAGCAATCTTTTGCAAAGATTCAAGGTCATTCTGTGAAATGCGTATATTAATTCTCCTGTCTTTTTTCATTGAAGCTTTTGCATAGTTTATGTGTTTCTTTTTTTCTTTTTTAATGCCACTGACTTCCTTCCATTCACCTTTTTCATATGATGTAAGGATATCTTGTTCATATTTGTTCAATTTTTTGGTCATCTTCTACCTCCTAAATAAAGCTTTGTTGCCTTTCTGCTTGGGATAATAGTTTTAAGGAAAATTTCCTTTTCAGTTTCAATAAAAGGGACTAAATAAACATAACTATTAAACTCAATAACATATATTTTCTGATCTGGATATTTGTCAGGATTTTTGTGTTCAACGATTGATAATAATTTACCATTTTGTATACAATGTATTATATCCTCAAAACAAATACCACGCTCATTTTTCAAAAGTTTATTCTTTTCCTCATTCCAGTTAAAAGTTTTCATTAATAATGAATTTATGACAATGTGTGCCTTATGTCAACATATATTTATAAAAAAATTAATGTGGATGCTTGCTGATGTCGTTTTCTGTATCATTTTCTTTGTCAGGAGTGCGTTAAGCTACTTTTATTGTTTAAATTTTTTCCTGTATTTATACCGCAAAACCATGCCGGCAAAATTCAATCCCAGTACCAGTGCAATAAGCACAATGGCCGTACCATATTGGATATGGCGCGTTGCCTCAATATGAGTGCCTGCTGTTGCAAGCACATAGATATGATAAGGAAGTGCCATAACCTCGCTAAACAGTGAATCAGGGATATGCGGTGTATAAAATGTGGCACAGGTGAACATTATTGGAGCTGTTTCCCCTGCTGCTCTTCCCAGTGATAGCATAACACCAGTCAATATGCCCGGCAATGCAGTAGGCAGAACTATCTTATAAATGGTTTGCCATTTTGTTGCACCAAGTGAAAGTGATGCTTCACGATACGAAGTAGGGACTGTAAGAAGCGCTTCTTCGGTTGAGCGTATGACCAGCGGGAGATTAAGTATACCTAATGTAAGTGAACCTGCAATGATAGATGAACCAAAATCCAAGAATATAACAAACACACTTAAGCCAAAAAGTCCAAACACTACCGAAGGGACTCCAGCAAGATTATTGATACCCAGACGAATAAATTGCAGCACCTTACTATTTTCCACATACTCGGTTAAATAGATTGCCGTCATTACCCCAATGGGCACTGATATGACCGATGAACCAATCATAAGATACAGTGTGCCAAGAATTGCAGGGAATATCCCCCCTTCACGCATTTCGTTTTTGGGAAATGCAGTTAAAAATTCCAGGCTCAATGCGCGGTAACCCTGTAAAAATATATATCCTAACACAAACAATAAAAATGCAATGATGGTATATGACAATGCAGTGATGATAATAAAAGAGGTTTTTTCAATTGCTTTTGCTTTTACCTGTAATGATGCCATAGTTTCCTTTTAATGATACTTAAATTTATATTTCATTGACAGATAGTTAGCAATAACATTAAAAAGCATGGTCAGTAGGAATAGAATGATGCCTATGGCAAATAGTGCATAATAATGGTCACTGCGGTATGATGCTTCGGCCATCTCGGCTGCAATGTTGGCTGTCAGTGGCCTCACAGGATCAAACAGCGATGTAGGAAATGTTGTTGCACCACCAGCAACCATCAGCACCACCATGGTTTCGCCAAGGACGCGCGCAACCCCTAAAATGATAGCCGTCCATATACCAGAAAGGGCTGCCGGCATGGTAATGTGGACAATCGTCTGCCAGCGGTTTGCTCCCAGTGCATACGATGCTTCTTTCAGCGATACCGGCACCGAAGACAATGCATCTTCGGATATGCTGGCAATGGTTGGTATTGCCATAAAAGCTAACATGATTGATGCATTGAAAAGGTTGAGGCCAGTGTCTATATCAAAGTGGTCTTGTAAAAATGGTGCAACGACTACCATGCCAAAAAATCCAATAATAACCGATGGGATGGATGCAATAAGCTCAATTGCCGGTTTTACAATTTCACGCACAAACGCTGGGGCTAATTCGGACAGATAAATTGCAATTCCCAAACTGAATGGTACAGCAATAATTGTTCCAATAAACGTAACAGATAAAGAGGCTACTATAAGTGGCAGCGTCCCAAATTTAGGCGGCTGTGATGTTGGATACCAACTTGTTCCAAAAAGGAAGTCTTTTACACTGACAACCTTGAAAACCGGTAAGCCTTCTTTAAAAAGAAAAATCATTATTAAAAATAAAAATGAAACTGAAAGAAAGCCAACAACAGCAAAAATATACTTTACCATCCTGTCGCTTACGTTGTGAATATTAAGTGCAGATTGTAATGTTTGTTTTAGCATAAAATACAGTAATACTCTTATTATGGTTTGTCTTTCATGAAAACTATCTACCCTAAACAACTTGTTTTCACATGTACACTACACAAATAACAAATATACCTTATAATACATAGTTCATAATTATAAAGAAATTATAAAGCTACTATAAAGATATTGTAAAATCATTAATAATTCCTTAAAAAATTTCATAATGAATACTAGTGTACACCCCCGCCGCCTTCGGCGGCGGGGGTGTACACTATTTTATAATTTGTTCAAATTTCCACATTTAGGAATAATTAATGTTGTAAAATAAAAAATATAAAGATATGTATCCTGTTATTTACACTATTATCTGATTAATTGCCAGCTTTTATTTTCTAAAACTGTGACAATATCAGTTTCGTTAATAATAAAACTATCTCCATCTATGGTATGCGCTAAGGCTCCTGCTGCCAGTGCAAAATCCACACAGTAATCTAAGGAATTACTTTTCATAAAAGAATATATGAAAGCTGCAGCCATCGCATCTCCTGCACCCACACGGTCAACAACATGCATCACTTTTCTAACTTTTAATTCTGTAGCAGTGTGTCGTGATGATGCTAAAGCTCCTATATCAGTTTCAGATGCGTTTGTGGTAAATCTATGGGTAATCAGTATAAGTTTTAGGTTTGGATACTGTGTAAAAAGATAGTCGATGATATCATTATAGCTTGTGATATTTTCCTTCAATAAAAGTTTTTTGATATGGTCTTCATTTCCAATCAATACATCTACTTTTTTGACAAACTCATGCATTACTGCTTGAGCATGGTTTATATCTTTCCATAACGTTGAACGATAGTTAACATCACATGATACAATGCCATTATTTTGTTTTACCGCATAACAGGCTTTTACCGTTTCTTCATAGAGAATGTGCGATAGTGAAAGTGTTATTCCCGTAGTATGGAACCATCCGCAACTATGTAACACATGATCCCAGTTAATAGAGTCTTTTTGCAATGATGCAAAAGCACTGTGAGCTCTATCATAGATTAATCGTGGTGGTCGCAAACCAACACCTTTTTCAAAAAAGTACAGACCCAATCGTGAATCGTTTTTAAACATCACATAATCCATATTAATGCCAAAACCCCTGAAATACCGCAATGCAGCTTTTCCTAATTCATTATCAGGCAATACCGTCATCAATTGTGTCTTTATACCCAGTTGCGATAGTAACACTGCGCAGTTAGCTTCAGCACCACCAAAATATGAATGAAATATATTTGTATGCATTAATTGCTGAGTATCAGGTGGTGATAAACGCAAAAGTACCTCACCCCAACCGGTAAAATATTTTGAATTATCGAATAAAATGGTATTATCCATAGTTTACATTGAAAAATTAACTTTCATTATCACAGCAAAGATAAATAGTCCAATAAAAAATGTGAAAAAAAGTGCTGAGATAATAGCAGTTATGGTTAATGTTTTACCAGGCCTGTATATATTTGGTAGATGTCTATGGCAAATATATATTCCTAAACCAATAACAAGTGGAAGAAAAACTGTATCAATGATTGCAGAAATCTGCAATAAGATTACCGGTGCAGGAAAAACAACCGCAAACAGTGCGGTAAATATAACATAAATAAAAACAAATAATCGATAATAGCGTAATTTCACATCACCATCTTTCTTGCGCTGGTACCACACTGAATTGGAAGCAACCCGGCATAATCCATCAATATTTGCAAGCAATGTGCTAAACAGTGTCCCAAATATTCCAACAAGGAAAACTATCTCACCTGCTTTGCCAAAGCTCTCCCCTGCAATGTGTGATATCTGCAAACCCAATTGCTCTCCTTTAGGAACTATTCCTTTGGGATACAATATGACCGCTCCTGCAACCAGAAATAGTACTGTTAAAAGCGCAGTAATAATAGTATTTACGGTCAAATCTATTTGATTAATTTTTATCCATTTTTTAATCCTGTTTTTATCCTCATCGGTATCTATTGATCTATCAGCCTTTCCTCTTTTACTACCTTCTATCCATAGCGAATACCACACAACGCCAATTGCTCCTGCACCTGTCCACCCCAAAAGTGGAACAAGTTCACGTAATGTATGGAATGGAGCCCGTGGTATAAGGCCATATGCCATTGCAGCTGGATCCGGTGCTGTCTCTATCAACGCATACACCAGAAACACTATCATAATAAAAACCAGCACTCTGGATATCTTTTCCAGTGTATGATAGCTTCCTAAATAGAGTATGATTCCAACAGTTACTATCGAACATACCGTTGCTATTTCCATAGAAATTGCTGGCATCAGCCCATACATACAGCTTCCAACTGATAATGCTATTCCTGCCATCCCCGAAACACTGGCAATAAATACTATCCAGAAAAGAGTAATAACCCAACCTGTTTTTAATTTAAAAAGTTTGCAATCTATCTCAACCTGCGCAAAAGCAATTAAGACATTTTCACCGGTTGCAATAGTGTAACGCCCTACCAGTTCAAAGATGGCATATTTCATAATAAGCGAAACAATTGGCGCCCACAAAAGCAAATACCCAAACAGCGCGCCAGAGCGGGTAGCAAACACAAGCTCTGACACCCCAATGGCACTTGCCGACCACACAAGCCCGGGACCAAGGACCTTTATAAGATTAAAACCGGAAGGCGGCTTTTCTATCATACTTTCCTCCAATTCAAGATAAATGAAATCATTTGACCCACATCGTTACAAATGCAAAACATATTCAGTGCCGTGGGGCAAAATGATCTTTTTGGCTTTTATATTCCAGTTTTGCAACTGTTCTAAAGAAAGATATTTCCCCTTTATATGATAATGTATGGGTATTACTATTTCAGGTTTCACTTTTTCAACAAAGTGTGATGCCGCCTCTAAATCCATACCATCCTTGCCTACCAGTGGATAGGTGGAGCAAGCTACCTGTATCATGGCGATAGAGACTTTGTAAGGGGTCAGAGCCTTATGTAAAAGCTCATTATACCGTGTATCGCCCGAGAAATACAGCGTAATATCCCCTTTTTGCAATATAAACCCTATTGCATCCTTTGCAAATGGATGAAATGCAGGCACTGCAATTACCCTGACACCACGGCAATCACTATGCTCTCCCGGGGTCAGAGCATGAATTTTTTTCACACCTTTCTTTTGTGCCCGTTTGACTGCATTGATTGATCCAATAACCTCACAATCTCTTTCCTTTGCTAATCTTATTGCTCTGTCACACCAGTGATCAATATGATTATGTGAAACCAGCATATAATGAATGGGTTCAATTTTTTCTGGATCCACAGGTAAGGGAACGGCTCGCAAGAATTCAAATGATCCCCACCAGGGATCGGTCATAAATACTATTCCATCTATATGTATACCAACCGTTGCCTGTCCAATTAATGTGAATTTAATTTCCATAGACACACCTCATTGTGGCACAATTTTAAGGTACGATAAATCCTTTCATATAATCGCTTGGGCTTTAAAGCAGTTTCAGCTTCATCTATAGAAAATCTATGAGTTACTATTTTGTGCAATGGTATTGCCTGTTTCATAGCCAATTCCATTATTTTTAAAGCAACGTCAAATGATTGTGGCGGACATGACCATTGTTTTTACAAACCACTCATACGTATCAATGGCGCTTTCAATATCGTTTTTAGTGGGATACCATCCCAATACTTGCTTTGCCCTGGTATTATCAAATACATAATCGCGCAGTGCTATCTCAAGGTGCTGAGGTTCAAGTGGTGATACACCAAAAAACGAAAGAATGCGTACAATACTACGTGCAACTGGCGCAGGCACTGAAAGGATCTTCTCCTTTTTTCCTGCATGGGCAAACAATGCCTTTACCATCTGGCGAATGGTTGGGACATTATCGCTTGCAATATTTGCAACAAGCAGCCCTTTTGTTATTTTCTGTAGCGAAAGCACAATGGCTTTAGCAACATCCCGCACATCTACCATCTGCAATCGTGTTTTTCCTCCACCGGGGAGTATAACCGGTTTACCTTCTTTTACTGCCTTCATCTGCTCAACCAGGAAAGGTTCATTTTGTCCAGGACCATTAATTGTTGGTGGCCGTAAAATAGCAACACCATGCCCTTTCTCAGCCAATTGAATACACATTCGCTCACCTTCAACTTTATGTTCACCATACGGGCACACGGGACGCAGCGGCACGTCCTCAGGACAGGGAACCGGTACAGCAATGCCATAAACTTCAACCGATGAGATAAATACTAATTGCCGTATTGTATGCCTTTTACATGCTTCAATGATATTTTTAGTGCCTGTTACGTTTATTGCATACATTCTATCTTCATCTTTTACAAACTGTGCAAGTGCAGCCGCACAGTGAACTATTGCATCTGCTTTGCTACATGCCTTCATGACACATTCAGCATCAACAATATCGCCTTTTATAAACCTAAAGTTACGTTCCCCCGCTTTTGGTGCTTCTTTTATATCAATGCCAATGATAGCATAGTTTTCACGCAACAACGCATCTACAACATGCTGTCCCAAATATCCTGAACATCCTGTAACAACGACTGTTTTCATAGCAATAACCCTTTTTCTACAGCTTCCCATACTTACGGTATACATCTAACAAAGATTTCCCCTGTCGTATTTCCTGGCGTGAACGACGTTCGGCCTGAACAACCTCCTCAGCTTTTTCAACTACCTCTTTCAAATCTACATCCTTAATGGGAATAACCACCACACCATCGCAGTCGGCAAAGATGATATCACCCGGATTTACGCGCACACCCCCACACCATATAGGTGCACCCATACCAACCAAATCTACCCTGCCTATTGAATCAGTAGGGATGTTGCCGCGTGCCCATACAGGAAATTCAATTTCAAGTATCCGATTAATATCACGAATGGGGCCATCCACCACAGCACCCTTCACACCACCAAAGTATTTACAGGTTGTTGACATAAGCTCACCCCATGCCCCTGCACCATAAAATTCATTAGCATTAACCGCCACAACCTGTCCCTTTTGCATGGTGCCAAATAGGTCCTCCAGTACTTTTGCAACAAATTCTGGATCATACTCCTTTAACCGTGTGCTTTTGCGCGTTTTTGCTTCTTCCATGGTAAACGCAGGCCCTGCAACAGCAGCTTTTGGCATAATTGGTGTAAAGCCTGCACACAGTGCCTGATGCATAAATCCCATTTCATCAAGCGTGTCGCATACTGCCGGTGTGTAGGTTTTTTCCAAACGCTCACACAGCATTATTATTTCATCATAAGAATATACTGGTGTCATATATTACCTCCATTTACAATAATTCTAATGTTATAAACAATAGCTCATAGGGATTCATAGTTGTTTCTATGGCATTATTTTTCATTGCCACAGGTTTGATTTTTTTGCCCGAAACATCTGAACAATACGCTCTTTGTATTTTTCTTTTTGTAGTAATGGTGCATATAGCTTTTTGTTTTTTTCCCAATATCTCATACATGCCAATGACTATCTTGTTTTGCGAAATGGGCTGATTGTAGAGTATAGCTATATGTGCATTGTTTGTTTGTATAAATGGTGGTTGAACAAAATCTGATTCATCAAAACTAAACCTGTATGCAGTTGCTATCGCTTCATTGTGTGTCTGTGCAGTAAAACTTGTAAAAGTGCTTTTAAAGGCGATAGTACCTGGCAAATCTCTCCCCAGTCCCAATTTACCCCACAATGTCCATCCAATGCAGCAGTGATAAAATCCTGCCATATCATCTTTGACAGGAACTATCGCTTTACTATCCTGTGACACAAAAACTGCATACTGCAAACCTTCTTTATGTAAAACAAACGAGTCAAAATATACCGATGATGGCAATCCATGCATCCACTGAAACGGATACAGCGTATCGTTTATGCTTCTAAACGGGGCTATGTTTTTTGCAGCAAGGATAAGATTGCCGCCAGTATCCACCCCTCCCCAACGCAACACGGTACAAGCAGAATCATACAACATTTCCCGTGAGTTTACAGGATAGGCAAAGTAATGCTCGGCAATCTGCGGTGCGCTACCTGCAAAACGCTGGATGAAATCAATACGCTTTTCACTTCCAGGGATGATAATTTCCTGAGTAACCGATAGCGATGGAGTAAAAAGCTGATAGAAAAAATATGCTATTTTTAACAGCACCGGTGGTAACTTTACCTCAAAGGCGTTGTGTAAAAACTCTGATAGTAGCTCCATTCCCTTATAGTATGAATGCTCTGACCCTTCTATAACTATGCGATAATCATTCCCATTGGTAAACAGGCTGGTAGTTACCTTTTTAAAGCCTGCAATTGTTTCAAAGTAATTGCGCCTGGCAGCATTTTCCCCACGAACGCCAATAACATACTGATTGAATCCGTACGTATGATTTTTATTAACCCACTCCTTCTGTAATTGTTTATCATGTATACTGGTGATACATCCTTTGCCCGTATCAAAAGCTATTCTGTAAAATTGATTTTCTATAATGATTGGTTTTTCTGCATCATAGGATATCTTTGTCCACTGTTTGTCTTCTTTATTTGCCTGCAAAAGTTTAAAATCTTTGATTATATTCATTGGGGTATATACCCACTGATTGCGTGTATTCATCCAGTCGTTAACATCCTGTTTTGTGTAATGGGTTTTCCCAAATGGAACAGGGCGTGGATTATGATCATTGTTGAGTATAATTGCCATATACCCTTCAAGATTTTTAGCTATGTATGTTTCTATATTATCCGTGTGATTATTTAAAACTGCATCACTATACGTTTTCCCTAAAGAGAAGATTGCAGTATCATACCGTGAATTAATCGATAAACGCTGTGGATCTACCTGTATAAAATCCAGGTAAATCTGCTCGCCCCAAAATGGTGGCATTTCCCCTTTTAGTACTGGGATATTGTTTGCATACCTTTGCTCAATGTAATCAAAGAACTCTTGCGGGGTTGCAATGATAATCTCCGGATTAACAAATCTGGTGTTCCATGTTTTAGCTATTTCTGAAGGGACTTTGTTTTGCGGCTGATTATCACCACCTTCTGCAGGATAATACGGCAACAAGTACGCATCATAGGGATACTCCCAGTGTTTATGGTTATAATCATAGTAGCGCTGTATTTCTTCTGTAGGATAGCCCTTTTCAAGTTGGGCTAAATGATATGCAATACTATTCTCCATGCTGATAAATTCTTCATCTTTGAAAGGTAAGGACAGACGCATATTCAAATCAAAATTTTCGCCATACCCATTTAAACAGGCAGTATGCCACACCATCACCTTTGCACTACCATCAGGTGACACAAGATAAAATAGTGGCGGAACCCTATATCGTGAATCGTTAGGTCCAACCAAACAATAGGGGATATTATTTGCCTGTAACACCTTTGTAATCTTTGAAAAATCCATAACATCATGAATACATGCGGTTTTTACATTTATTGAATATTGCTGTGCAATGCGCAGGGTATGATGCAATGATGCAAAAAGCGCATACGGACTCATGAATCTATTCTGGTGAGATATAACAAATGCCCCCAATTCAAAATCCTTTTTTTGTAAGGCAGCTACAAGTTTTGACTTTTCCTGTTTAGATATTGCTGAACTATTCAGAAATTCTATAACAGGCCAGCTAACCTCAGTAAAAAGCTTGAAACGCGCACGTGCTGGATAGTGTTTGGTTTGTTCAAGCAGCAAAAGC
Source organism: Spirochaetota bacterium (assembly GCA_040756435.1). Classification (NCBI taxonomy): domain Bacteria; kingdom Pseudomonadati; phylum Spirochaetota; species Spirochaetota bacterium. Next base: position 22,689 of record JBFLZD010000013.1, read on the forward strand.
TCTTTCTGTAAATTTGAAATATTTTGTGCACGCACATTTTTTTGCGATTGCGTAAATCCTATATCAACATGGGTAAATGGAACACAATAGATTTTCCACATCTTTACTGGTGGAATAGTCAGCGTTTTTTTGATTATAATTGTGTTTTTGTTTTTTATGGTAACATCTAAACGGGAAGGTTGTGTAATAGTTTTTCTGTAACAATCGATAGTTGATTCTTTAACTTTGTTTGTAACATTCTTTTTTGTAACAACGCCATCAATTGATGCTATGATCTGGCCTTCAAATTCCTGATCAGCCTGTATCATTATTCTCTGGCAATATAACCCTTTATGCGTATATACTAACGGGGTTGGATATATGGTGACAGTAAGCGTGGTTGCTATCGCATAGCTAAAAGAAAGTAACACAAACATTGCAGTGCATACTATGTTCCCATACACGGCAAACCTCCCTACAACTATCATATAACATCTAATTTTTTATACCACTGTAAAACAACCTGTATATGTTGTTCCATAGTTTTATACGCTTTCGATTCATCCCCCTGTTTTATTGCCTTAAAGATTTTTTCATGCGATTCATACTCCCATTGCAAAAAGTCTTTGTTATGTTCAGCATTTTCGCGCCTTCCCACCAAAAATGAAAGAATAGCTTCAAGAAAGCGAACGCACACAATGTTCTGTGAGGCCTTTGCAATCTGTAAATGGAATTGACCTGCACAGTGATCCACATCTTCATTTCTTTCTATACTCTGCTTTGTCTTTAACAGCGTTTCTTCAATTGACGCAATATCCTGGGCATTTCTTCTTTTTGCTGCCAATTCTGCAATATGCGGCTCAATCAAAAGGCGCGCTTCAAAAAAATTGGCCATGCTTTCAGCATCAATGAGTGGAACAAAAATATGAGGCCCAATGATATCTTCTTTGGCGATAGTTCTTACAAATGTTCCTTCACCTGGTTTTACCTCTAAAATCCCCATTAGGGCTAACGATTGTATGGCCTCGCGTAAGGTTGACCGCCCCACGCCTAATTTCTGCATCAATTCACGTTCAGGTGGCAATTTGCTTCCTGGCGGTATAGTGGCATTTTTAATATTAGCCAGAAGTACATCGACTATTGAGCGAGTAAGTTTATTGCGTTTAATAGGTTGTATAGTATCCATATGCAAATCACCGTGTATTTTTTTCACTTTTTTCAACTGCTTCAAGTAACCCTTTCATATATCCTAATGCAAAAAGCCTGCCTATTGATGAATAGGCCGGATTATCATTACTATCGCCCTCCATTGTAGGTACATGATCAGGACGCATGGCTCCATCAAATCCAACTTCATAGTACGCCTTCATGCATTCATACATATCAATCATGCCATCATCATGGAAAGTTTCAGTAAACTTATAGGGTGTTCCCCGTACATTTCTAAAGTGCACAAAAAATATTTTTCGCTGTTTCCCAAATCTTCTGATTATTGCTGGAAGATCATCCGTCATTAGAGCAAAATTTCCCTGACATAGCGCAATCCCATTAACCGGGCTTGGATAAATATCCAATAGCTTCTGGAAATTTTCACAAGAGCGCATAATGCGTGACACACCGCGTATGGGTGATAGAGGGGGATCGTCAGGGTGCAGGGCTAATTTTACTCCAGCTTTTTCAGCCTCAGGCACTACTGCTTTCAAAAAATACTCCAAATTTTTCCATAATGTTTCTTCGGTAACTATTCCATACTCAGTTGGTGGAGCTTTTTCCATAAATGAGTGATCATATGAGGTTGCCAGTGCTCCACCACGCACCGGTGTGGTTGTTGATGTTCTGGTCCATCCAAATACAGGCATCCACTCATAACACCAAACAGTAATACCAAGTTTGCCCATATTCTGTATAAGCATAATTACATTTTCAATTTCTTCATCCCTTCCCGGTAATCCCAATTTTATTTTTTCCATTGGTGGACGGGATTCAATGACTTCCAGTTTAAATCCAGCATCTTCATACGTAGTTTTGATATGCACTAAAGAATTATAACTCCATGGCCAAAAATCTTTAGGCATGCTTTCCCATCCTGCATACAATTGCATACCACCTACAACATACGTAACACCACACTGTTGTACCATCTTCCATAGCGAAGAAGGACGAGGTGGTAGAAGTTCAGCAATTTTAATCATATACTAATAACACCTATACCATTTATATCATCATACTAACTAATAAATCTGATAATATGATGGTCTGATGTTATGATATTAGGCTTAATTTGTCAACAATTTTTTTAAAAAGATCAATTATGCATTTCTTATTTTTTTATATGCATGATTATTTCATAATATATAATTGGTGTGATAGGTGAAGCGTGAACGGAACATCATTTTCTTGTATCTTTCTAACTATCTCACCACCTTGAAAAAATATGTCAGTGAAAAAATGATATAAAAATTAACCGCCTTTGTTCTTTTAAGTGATTTAACAAGTAGCGATTTTTGCCTTTTTTATAGAAAAAAGTGATTTTAACTCGTACTGCATATTAATCCTGATATTAATCCTGGAATGAATACCTTCTGGACATACGTGATAGTGAAGTAGTGAACGCACTTCCTCATGGTTTTCGGCATATAGAAGATTTTCAAAAAGTTAGCGCATATACTGGTAGGGTTCATGAACGTAAACTTTTGACGTCTCCATAATGCGTACAACACACTACTGGTATGTGCACCATCGTGTTAATTAATCTTTCCTTTCAGAAGGGCTAATCTTTTGGAGATAGTACACTGTGAGATGGCATATTCGACATAGGATTGCTTTGCTCGTAATGACTTTTTGGCTAATCCCGTCATTGCGAGGAACGCAGGCGACGAAGAAATCTGGCTTTTCGTAGCACCGGGATTGCTTCACTTCGACAAGTGGTTGCTGAGCTCGTCGAAGCACTCAGGACAGGCACTTCGTTCGCAATGACATTATGGCAACAATGGACCGCCACGGGGCTTACGCCCCTCGCGGTGACGACGTCATACGTCATTGCGAGGCACGCAGTGCCGTGGCAATCTCATCACCCTTCACCCATCACTCATCACCTATCACCCTTCCCGCTTCCACTCAAATCCAACCAAATCCTTCTGCTCTTTGCTAAACTCTATCCCAATAAGATATATATCTTCAAATTTTCCCCTGTATTTTTCTGCATACTTCTTCTCTTCAAGCTGTGCCAATGCTTTACCTTCTGGCTCCAGTTCCACTACCTTAAATTCCAAAATATAACATCTTCCCTCATACAGTATCGTTAAATCTATCCTCCCCTTGCTGGTGTAATCTTCGGCCACCATCTCAAAACCTGCACCTGACAAAAAACTATACACCACACTTGCATAATACCCTTCATACCCTGCTATCTCATTGCTTCTGTACCACTCATACGGTATGCTTGCAAAAAGCGACTTCAAAACTACTTTAAAAGTTTCAACGTTATCTTCTTTTAAACCTTTAATAAGACTTGCTACAAACCTTGTTGCCTCAAACCCCTTCTGCGTTAGATAACTTATACTATAATTATTTAAAGCTATCTTCACTTCCTTATTGGGATATGTTAAATAATACAGATATCCGTTAGGAATAGGCTCATATCCTTTAATAGTAAGATACCCCGTCTGGAAAAGCAGATTCTCTGGCTCTATGGCATCAACATCAAAGCTACCAATAAGATTTTCTGATGCCACCAGTTCTGCTAAGTTTGGCATGTAAAATCTTTTCTGTACCAAAAGCTTAATTAAAAAATTTGGTGTACCTGTCTCAAACCAATAGGGATGAAATTTTCTTTTTTGTAAATATAACAATATATCAAACGGATTGTAAACACTCTCACCAAGCCATGCATAGCCATTATACCAGCACTTAATTGCTTCCAAATCTTCGCCCTTTAATTCTTCTACAAATACATTTTCTAACTCCTCTTGTGTGTATCCACATAGGGTTGAGTACCTTTCATCAATCGTTATATCATTGAGCTGATTTAACCCTGAAAACAATGAAACCTTTGAAAATTTAGATACTCCCGTTAAAAATACAAATTTCAAATACACATCCAGGGGTTTTAGCACGCTATAAAAGTTCTTTAAAACTTCTCGTATACTTGTAGCTTCTTCTTTGTCTTCAATCCTATCTAATATTGGTTTATCATACTCGTCTATAAGAACTACTACTTTTTCTTTGTATTTCTCATAGCTTTTCCTTATCATCTCTTCAAAACAAAAATCATATTGGGTCTTTTTGCTACACACCACATCAAGTTCAGATTGAGCTTGTTCAAGCTTTTCTATTATGTGTTTCTTTAAATGATCTGCGTTCTCAATACTTCTTCCACCAAAATCTATATATATAACCGGATATTTAACATCCCAGTCCCAATTCTTCTCTAAGTATAGCCCTTTGAATAAATCCCTTTTTCCTAAAAACGCCTGCCGTAATGTATCCAGAAACAAGGATTTCCCAAAACGCCTGGGGCGTGATAAAAAGTAATATGTTCCTTCACTGGCAAGCTGTGCCACAAAAGGAGTTTTATCTACATAATAATATTCACCGGTTCTTATCTTTTCAAAACTTTGTATTCCTATGGGTAATTTTTTCACAGGTACTCCTTTTATTTATTAAATCACTGTAACGAATAATATATTTTTAAGTCATAGATTTTACAATTAATTTTTTCATTCATTGATTTATAGTAATGCAACCCCGTCATTGCGAGGAGCGCCAGCGACGAAGCAATCTCGCCTTTCATCATACTGAGATTGCTTCGCTTCGCTCGCAATGACACTACAGCTACACCGTCATTGCGAAGCACGCAATGCCGAAGCAATCTCTCCTTTCGTGGCACCGGGATTGCTCCACTTCGACAAGTGGTTGCTGAGCTCGTCGAAGCATTCAGTGCAAGCACTTCGTTCGCAATGACATAACGCACTAGCGTCATAGCGAGGAACGAAGTGCCGAAGCAATCTGGCCGTTTATTACCTAAAGATTGCGTTGCTCCACTCGTAAAGACACTATGGGAACAAGAGACCGCCACGGGGCTTTCGCCCCTCGCGGTGACAGCAAATCCGTCATTGCGAGGAGCGATAGCGACGAAGCAATCTCTCCTTTCGTGGCACCGGGATTGCTTCGCTTCGACAAGTGGTTGCTGAGCTCGTCGAAGCACTCAGTACAAGCGCTATGCTCGCAATCACATTATAGCATTCACAAAATTGCTTTGTACCACTCAATTATCCTCTCTCCTTAAAAAGAAATGTCAACGAAAAATATGGTAAAAATTGAGTACCTGGCTGATTCAAGAATACAGTACAGCACAAAATAAAAAAAATATTTTTCTTTGACACTTTCTTTTGTTGCAGCTTAGACTAAAGAACGCTTTAGATACAATAATTAATTTAATTGACGCTTATATGTATCATACTTAGAATAATACATTGAAAATTACCAAAAGACAATGATTGCTAACAACTATGCAAACCGTAAAACACCATCATTTTGTTACATTACCCGGAGCACCACTGCCGTTAGGAGTACACTTAGACAGGCATGGGGCACGGTTTGCACTTTTCAGCCGCCATGCTACTGCTGTTTCCATACTCCTTTTTGCTTCATCCGAAACTGAGGAATATATTGAAATTGAACTTGATCCAAAGCTCAATAAAACCGGCGATATATGGCACATCTGGATTGCAGGAATACGGGAAGGACAGCTATATGGATATAAGGTTGATGGGCCTTACAATCCACTGGAAGGCCACCGCTTTAACAAAAACAAGCTCATATTAGACCCTTACGCAAAAGCTATAAGTGGTAACCATATATGGGATTTCAGTAAAGCATGTGGATATAGTAAGGGACACCCTGATGAAGACCTTTCTTTTTCCACAGACAAGAACTATAAGGAGTCGCCAAAATGCATTGTGGTTGATACAGAATTTGACTGGTATGATCGCCCCATTCAGACTCCCATGGAAGATACTATTATTTATGAGCTGCATGTGAAAGGGTTCACCTTCCATCCTTCGTCCCGGGTTACCCATAGAGGAACATATAAAGGGCTTTCTGAAAAAATCCCCTACCTAAAGCAATTAGGTATAACTGCTGTAGAGCTTATGCCCATTCAGGAATTTGATGAATTTGAAAATATTAATATTAACCCATTGACCGGTGAGCGGCTAAAAAACTACTGGGGTTACAGCACTATAGCCTTTTTTGCACCCAAATCAACTTATTCTGCAAGTGGCACCATGGGGCAGCAGATTAATGAATTTAAAGAAATGATCCGTGATTTTCACGAAGCGGGTATTGAAGTGTTTCTTGATGTTGTTTTTAATCATACTGCCGAAGGTGACCATTTGGGACCAACAATAAATTTTAAAGGCCTGGACAACTCCATTTATTATATGCTGAAAGAAAATAAGCGTTTTTACCAGAACTTTTCAGGATGCGGTAATACGGTTAACTGTAACCATCCGCTGGTGCGTGACTTCATACTTGATTGCCTGCGCTACTGGGTTGTGGACATGCATGTTGATGGATTCAGGTTTGACCTGGCATCAATATTAGGGCGCGATCAGGATGGCAATATCTTGCAAAACCCACCGTTGATAGAAAAAATATCTGAAGATCCCATACTGCGTAATACAAAGATAATTGCAGAAGCCTGGGATGCAGGCGGAGCATACTTGATTGGCCATTTTCCGGGAAGATGGGCCGAATGGAATGGAAAATTCCGTGATGATGTGCGCCGCTTTTGGCGGGGTGATAATGATACTGTTTTCAACTTTATGCAGCGCATTATTGGCAGTCCCGATATCTACCAGCGCACAAACAGAAGCCCATTGCATAGTATCAACTTTATCACCTGCCATGACGGATTCACCATGCTTGATTTAGTTTCGTTTAACGAAAAACATAACATAGCCAATGGTGAAAACAATCAGGATGGCGAAAATAATAACTTAAGTTGCAATTATGGTGTTGAAGGGTTAGATGCCCCACCGGACATTATAAAAATTCGCAGGCAACAGATAAAGAATTTCTTTACCACGCTGCTGCTATCACAGGGTGTGCCCATGATACTTGCTGGCGATGAGATGGGCCGAACACAACAGGGCAACAACAACGCATACTGCCAGGACAATGAGATTTCCTGGGTTAATTGGGACAGATTACAGCAATTTGATGATATCAGACGGTTTGTAGAGCATTTGATTCAATTTCGTAAAATGCATCCGGTACTCAGGCAAAAGCGCTTTTTATCAGGTACTATCGAACAAGGGTTTACACATCCTGATTGCGTGTGGCACGGCGTTAACTGCCATAATCCTGACGTAAGTTACTACAGTCATTCCATTGCCTTGCATCTTAATGGGGCGTATGCAAATCTTTCATCAGGTCTACCTGACAATGACATATATATCATATACAATGCATCTGAATATGATCTTTTGTTTTCATTGCCAAAACCATTTAACGGCAGCCACTGGGTACGCGTGGTTGACACCTCATTGCAATCACCGGATGACATTACGGTACAGGGTGCACCTCTTCCATCTCAGGAAACAATTTTTAGCAAAAAAAGGTCGGCTATTGTTTTGATTTCGGCCATGTCATGACGATAGTATAGTAAAGAGTGTTTACCGGTAACTATCGCATATACTATTTTTTAAATATTATTGCATTGCAGGCATTTATTGTGTATTTTAATATAAAGGGGCGATAGTAACCGGAAATATGACTTTTGGTAGAGAAGACAGGATAAAAATAGTGCCATATGCAGGATAACAGTGTATAACGCATGATACCATTACTCATTACATCGCTGATTATTGTCATCGTCATATTGCTGTGGGCAATAACAGGCAATGACACAAAGCCTGACACAACACAGCCGGCTCCACCTGAAAAAATGTACCGCCGTCGTGCAAGCGATTTAGAAATAGAAGAACAATACCCCGATGCAAGCAAGCCAAAACGAAGAGCAACAGATATCCCTCTGGAAAAAACCTTCATTGATGAAGATTTCAAATTGCCGTATTCAGCTGAAGAGATAATTCCGCCTTACTCACGCTTTAGAATATACATGCGGATATTAATGAATGCTGAAGTGTATGCCAAAAAGGGCGATTTTACCACTGCTATTTCGTTATACGAAGGAGTAAACGAACGAATCCTTGATGCAGAAACTAACACAAAAATAGAAGCTAATATTGATTACCTCAAAAAATACAAACAAAAACAGGAGATACAACAACGGCAAAAAGAAGCTGAAACCAGAAGCAAGCCAAATGAAATAAAAATTTCACTGGATAGCCCAATAAAGTTGCCCGATAAAATTCAGATTGGATTTACCCCTCAAAACTTTGATGTTGATAAAATTGTAGACGAAATAACCCGAAAAATTCAGGAAAAACAGAAGTTAGAAAATCTTGAAGATGAACGCATCAATACATACAGGGATGAAATCAGCAAATTAACTTCTCACCTTGAGGAGCTTAAGAAAGAAGTAGCCAGTTCATTGAAAGGCATCTCTGATAAAGAAGAATCATCTGAAATTCAGAAGTTGCAAAGTCAATTGAATGACCTCACCGACAGGATGTTCAAGCTATACGAAGAAAAAGAGAAAACACGGGCTGAACTGGAAAATTTAAAAGCAGTTCATTCCAAACTTTTAGAAGGGGGCAAAGAGCCTTCGGTTTCTACTGTTAAATATGAAGGAAAATTACCCATTCAACTTGATCCTGAACCTATATTAAAAATATTAGAAAAACTACCTGAAATTACAGCGCCAAAACCCAAACCGGTTGACAAGGACAAGATTACGGGTGATCTTGCAAAAGATATCCTTAAAAAATTATATGGCAACAGGGACAAACCGGATGAAACAAAGCAGACATCTGAAATAGTTGAAAAAACAGAAAGGCAAAAAGAGGAAGAGGACTGGGAACTTATCAGTGATATTGTAAAAGATGAGAAAAAAAGTGAATTGGATGAAGTCAGTGATGAGGATATATTCCAGAAGATACTGGAAGAAGATAAACGTAAAAAACAGGACGAAATTGAAATATTAGGCGATTACAAAAAATCCGAAGAAGTTGAATATGATACTGATGACCCGGAAACACGACGTAAACTGGAAGAAGACCGTAAATTCTACGAAAAATTTTTACAGCACGACAGGCGCAAGAAAAAAGAACTGCCCATATTAAAAGTAACCTATGACTTTAAGAAGCTTCCTGATGAATTTAGCCTATCCAGGGAAAAGAATATCCTGGAATATGCATTTTACAAATACCGCCCACTTTTACAGAAAGCCGATGACCTTATAAAGAAGCGAAAAGTACGCGATGCCCTCAATTACTACAGGGTAGTCATGCAACAGAATATACCTCCTGAATTCAAGACCATGATACGAAAAAATATCAATGACCTGAATGAGTATTTAGAGAAATATCTTACCTCAGATTAAATGATTAATGGCGTAAATGGACGTATAAAATCTTCGTATGGCCATCCATTATCATTCGTATCGTAATGTGCCTGAGTGCAAATTCATTTTTTGGGTATTATAAACTTTTCTTTTTTTTATTGACTTTCTACATGTATTATATGTATTTTTATTATGTAAAGGTTATTGCAATGATTCAACCAGTTAAACATAACCCATCAATACCTGTTATTATGCAACATAGGGGAAGGGTTGGTACTCTGGAAAATCAAAATGATGTCCTTGCTCCTATGAAGCGCTTTAAAAAAGAGCTTCCTGTACCTCCTATTGGAGAGCAGCCTGACCTGTCACTAAGAAAAGTGAGAATACGGCAGAAGGAATTTTATTCACACCGTGGTCAGGTGTATGAAAAATTGCAGAATACCAGCGCAGCTATAGCTTCATATCAAAAAGCATCCTATTATGAGCCATCGGATTCAAATCTTTACGGCCAGATCAAGCGGTTAAAGATACAGAGCCTGACCAACCTTAAAGCATAGCATTCTCCACCTTAAAAATTCTTGATATTATAATCCATAATACCGATTTTTAATATATAGCAATTGCTGAAAACTTATGGGCACCTTTCAAAACTGCTTTCTTCTGATTATTCATATATTTAGAAAGCAGTTTTATCCTATAGACTGTGCCCACAAGGGAACATCCTAAAAAACAGTTTTTTGAAGTTCCCTTATTTTTTTGTTTACTTTTATTATGAATATACTATTCTTGAAGCACAGATAGTAATTTGATAGGGTAACGGCAACCTATGGTGCAGGAACAGTTTAAAGTTGTAAATTATCTGGCTAATTCTTTCATAGTCGTTGAAGGCAAGCGCAACGCCGATAATTTTTATATTATCCGGCAGGGTAAAGTTAAGCTTGTCAAGGAAAACCCTATTGCCCAGGAAACCAATCCTCTATTAGGACCAGGGGATTTCTTTGGTGTTATCCCCTGCATGAGCGGGCATGCCCATATTGAAAGTGCCGTTGCTTTGACCGATGTATCGCTCATTTCAGTACAGCGCGACCAGTTTGGCATACTCATCCAGAAAAACCCTGCGGTTGCCATGAAGATTATCCGCTTTTTTTCCCGTAAACTCAGGGAATTTGACCAGGCTATTACACGACTGACGTTTGCCAATGCTGTTGAAGAGGACCCCGAACACCTATTTAAGATTGGCGAGTATTACCTTAAAAAGAAAAACCTGCCCCATGCTGCATACGCATTACAGCGCTATATTCAGCATTGTCCAACCGGCACAAACCGGGATAAGGCAATAGCTCATCTGAAATCAATCAATGCCCCGCTCAAGGTTCCTGAAAATCCTCAGAAAAACAGTCTCACCCGATTATATAAAGATAACCAGATGATATTCTGTGAAAACGAACCGGGAGATGAACTCTACATTATTCAGGGCGGCAAGGTAAAGATTACCAAAATTGTTGATGAAGAGGTGTTGCTTGCAGTGCTAAAGCCTGGCGATATCTTTGGTGAAATGGCATTGCTGGAAAACAGGCCACGAAGCGCTTCAGCTATTACTTTTGGCGATACCACACTTATGGCTATCAACCGGCAAAATTTTGAAACAATGGTTCAAACACAACCGCAGCTTGCAACCAGGCTTATACAGCTTTTAAGTGAACGTATCTGGACAGCCTACCGGCAGCTTGAAAATTTGATGATTCGTGATCCGTTGGGAAGAATGTATGATACATTGCTAATACAGGTAGAAAAACAGAAAGTACGTATAGCCCCCAAAGAAAGCTTTACTTTTGATTTTGGAGTTAAAGAGCTTCTCAATATGGTGGGAATCCCACAGGATAAGGGCGACCACTTAGTAGTGGAATTGCTTGAAGACAAAAATATTACACTTGACGAAGGCAAGCTCATCTGCACTAACTTAGAAGAGCTTGAAAAGACTGTAAACTTTTATAAGAAAAAATCAGCTTTAGAACGCAAACGTGAAGCCAGCAAGAGTAGTTAAATATAGTGTTATAGTACTTTTCATTGTACTTTTGCTGATTGCTGCTTTTGCAGCAGCATTTGTCTATTTTTTCCCTAAAGAAACATTGAAGTCAATTATTGTACAAACACTGGGGAATTCCTTAAATAGGCCAGTTACTATAGGAACTATCGACTATAGTATCAGAGGTATCCAGATAACTGACCTGTACATATACGACACTGATAAAGAGAAGCCGTATATTGCACACTCAAAGGATGCAGCCATCAGGTTTCAGCTTATCCCCTTATTAAACAAACAATTCATCATTAACTATATTTCACTTGATAATGCCATAATTCATATACTGTACTACACAGAAAATAAACTAACAACGTCAAATCTTGAAAAATTGCTCAAAGAATTATTATCCAAAGAAAAATCATCCATAACTACTCAAATCAAATCACTATCACTTAATAACACAACCGTTATTCTTGAAAACCCACCTCAAAAGCTTAAACCCTTAGAAGGGAAATACAATATTGATACACATGTGGAACTGAAAGATGATATCCTGGCATTGAAAAACCTTTCAATAATACTTCCACAAAACAGAGGGAAAATTTCCGGTGATTGTTCCATAACTATTACCAGTAATTATGCAATTCATGGTGATTTTAACCTGCGTGATTGCGATCTACTATGGGTTTACAACTGGGGAAAAGATCTGGCCAATATACTGCCTTACCGGGTGTTTTCAGGTACTATCGACAACCTGATGATAACAAAGAATGCTGTTTTAGGGACTGTAACCGGCAGTTGCAAACTCAGCAATAACGCACTGCTTTTTTTAGGCAATGCATTTGCCAATGTTAATCTCAATAAAGGCACTGTAACAGTAACCAATGCAAAAGGAAAAATTGAAAATTCAACGTTTGTACTGAACCAGTTACTGTTTACGTTCCACGGAGAAATTAAGAATATTAAAGTAAGTGATGCATCAATTAATATAAAAGAGATAGCTCCATTATTAGGTAAAATTGATATACGTGACGTTGCCGGTGAACTGAAGGGAAATTTTGAATATAAAGACAATAGTATTGATGCTGATGTAACGCTATCAAACCTTACTATTGGACAAAAAGGTACTATCCTGTCATTACAGGAAACAAGTCTTCTGATAAAAAATAATCAATTTAAAAAAGATGGCATACAGGCAATCGTATACTCAGTACCCTGCGTTTTATCGGTTGCAACTGTAGACTCATCATTTGAAAAATTTATTGTAAACATTGAAGCTGATGCTGTTGACCTCAACAAAATCATTACCCAACAGCCTGAAAAACCTGAACAGCCACAAAAGCTAGAAAGAGAAATACATATACCGTATGAACTATCAGGAAAATGTATTATTCAAAAAATGTACAAAGATAATCTGGTTATTGAAAAAATAAACTGCACCTATACCATGTCAAAAAATATAATTGCACTGCCCACATTTTCAGCTAAGGTATTTGGAGGAGATGTTACTGGCAGAAGCGTCATCACCCTTTCACAGGAAAACCCTCAAATCACCCTGGTGGCAAAATTTACCAATGCACGACTGCAGAATATAAGCTCATACCTTCAGGAATATGAAAACAGGCTCTTTGGTAATATATCAGGACAATTACAGGTAACTATCGTGCCTAAAGATCCTGTTATTGATAGAATAACCGGCAAAGTTGAAGTGTCAGTAGAAAATGGCAAACTGGCCAACACTGGATTACAGAATGGACTGAGTATATGGCTTAGCGATTTAAAATACAAACTGGCCAATTTAGAGTTTCAGAAAATATACGGGAATTTTAATCTCAATGGCCCTATTATTACCATCAATTCTTTTATCTTTAATGCACCTGAGATACGGTTAAAATTAAATGGTCAGTACAACCGCCATGAAGAAAGTGATGTAGCTATTTCACTGGAATTCAGTTCAAACTTTATCCAGGACCTGCCCAACCCTGCCCTGCTGCAACTTGCAAAATACAAAAAGGGCCGGTGGTATATTATTCCATTCAGGGCACAGGGCAAAGATATCTTTGAAGGCAAAAATATAAAGCAGGTACAATAACTTATTTTGTCAATTCGGCCTTAACCTTGGCCATCAGGCCACCTTTTGCAATGATATCCTGCATAAATGGTGGAAAAGGTTTTGCCCTGTATTCCTTATTTTTTGTAATGTTTTTAATAATACCTGAATCAAAATCAATCTCTATCTCATCTCCCTGTGCAATATCACGCGCTGCTTCCTCTGACTCAATGATGGGAAGGCCAATGTTTATGCTGTTTCGGTAAAATATGCGGGCAAAAGACTGCGCAATAACACATGAAATTTTTGCTGCTTTTATGGCTATGGGAGCATGTTCCCGTGATGAGCCGCATCCAAAATTTTTACCGGCAACAATGATATCACCGGCCTTTGCCTTTTTCATAAAATCAGGGTCAGCATCTTCCATGCAGTGCGCTGCCAACTCATCAGGATCTGATGTGTTAAGATAGCGTGCCGGTATAATTTCATCGGTATTTATATCATTACCAAATTTCCAAACTTTTCCATGTGCTTTCATGCTGTACCTCGTGAATAATTTCAATTAGCGATAGTTCATGTTATCGCAATTCATCCGGATGAGCAATCCTTCCCAGAATAGCAGATGCTGCTGCCACCGCAGGGCTTGCTAAATACACTTCACTTTTTGGATGACCCATACGGCCAACAAAGTTTCGGTTTGTAGTGGCAACACAGCGCTCACCTTCGGCCAGTATCCCCATGTGACCACCTAAACATGGCCCGCATGTTGGAGCAGATACTGCCGCTTCAGCTTCAATGAATATATCTATAAGCCCCTCTTCCAGCGCTTTTCTATATACTTCCTGTGTTGCAGGTATTATGAGCAATCTGACATCTTTATGCACTTTGCGGCCCTTTAATATCTTTGCTGCTACCCGCAGATCCTCAATTCTACCGTTGGTGCAGGAGCCAATAACGACCTGATCAATGGGGATGCCGGCTTCACGGGCAGGTTTAGCATTTTCAGGCAGGTGTGGAAAAGCTACCGTTGGTTCAATTTTTGAAGCATCATATTCTTTAACCGCAGCATAGCGTGCATCATCATCGCTGTAGTACAGTGTATAGGGAAGACCTGTGCGGCTTTTAATATACTCAACGGTCTTGCCATCGGGGGCAAAGATACCATTTTTTGCACCAGCCTCAATGGCCATATTGGCCATGGTCATTCTCCCTTCCATGGATAATTCAGCAATAGTTTCGCCGGTAAATTCCATTGATTGATATAATGCACCGTCAACACCAATGCTTCCTATAATATGTAAAATGATATCCTTGGCCGATACATACGGTTGCAGTTTGCCATACACTACAAATTTAATTGATTCCGGCACCTTAAACCATGTTTTGCCAGTGGCCATTGCTGCCGCCATATCAGTGGAACCAACACCGGTAGAAAATGCACCAAATGCCCCATATGTACAGGTGTGTGAATCAGCACCAATGATACACATACCCGGGCGCACCAAACCCAATTCCGGAAGCAGAGCATGTTCAACACCAACCCTGCCCACATCATAAAAGTGAACAATAGTATATTTCCGAGCAAACTCTCTTAATATCTTAACCTGCTGGGCAGATTTTATATCCTTGTTGGGAGTAAAATGATCCGGTATAAGCGCTATTTTTTCATTATCAAAAACTTTTGATACACCTAAATCTTCAAATTCTTTAATAGCAATAGGGGCGGTAATATCATTACCCAGTACTAAATCCACTTTAGCTTCAATTAATTCACCTGGTTCTACACGTTCCTTCCCGGCATGTGCAGCTAAAATCTTTTCAGTAATTGTCATGCCCATACTATTATTCCTCTACATAGATATTTACATTAACATGCGGTTACAATAGTAAAAATGTATCATTCTTTTATATATTTTCATTTTTTTTATGGAAGTTTTGGCGATAGTTACTGAATATACAACGGGTACGCCTTAAAACAAACCGTGGGCTCGCAGTGACGTGAGTGCAATGTCATTGCGAGCATAGTGCTTGCACTGAGTGCTTCGACGAGCTCAGCAACCACTTGTCGAAGTGAAGCAATCTTTATGATTGAAGGCGAGATTGCCACGGCACTGCGTGCCTCGCAATGACGGATTTGCTGTCACCGCGAGGGGCGTAAGCCCCGTGGCGGTCTCTTGTTCCCATAGTGTCTTTACGAGTGGATCAACGCAATCTTTAGGTAATAAACGGCGAGATTGCTTCAGCACTTCGTTCCTCGCAATGACACGGTTGCAAAGTAATTGCAATGAGGTGTCTTTTGGGATACCCTCAGAAAGTTATATATTTTCAATAAGAACTGCACCGCCCATTCCACCACCAACACATAGTGTGGCAATTCCCCATTTTACATTGCGCTTTTTCATCTCATAGATGAGCGATACAATGATGCGGGCGCCGGTGCATCCCACAGGATGACCCAACGCAATCCCTGAACCATTGACATTGACCTTACTGCGGTCAAGCATTAGGCCCTTTTCACACGCTAAATATTGTGCAGCAAAGGCTTCATTGAGTTCTATAAGGTCTATATCATCTAATTTTTTCCCTGTTTTTTTAAGCAATTTCTGAACTGCCGGCACAGGCCCATATCCCATAAGATGAGGCTCAACACCGGCAAATGCATTCCCGGCAATCCTTGCCAATGGCTTTAAGCCAAGTTCATTTGCACGCTTTGCTGTAGTCAGTACTAATGCTGCTGCACCATCATTAATCCCTGATGCATTACCAGCAGTAACCGTTCCATTCTTTTTAAATGCAGGCTTAAGCGTTGCCAGATTTTCCAGTGTAATATCACGGCGGACATGTTCATCTTTCTCAAACATTTTTAGTTCGCCTTTCTTCTGCGGTATGGGAACAGGAACTATCTCATCATTAAACCTGCCAGAATCAATGGCTGCAGCCGCCTTTTTATGGCTTTCATAAGCCACCTGATCCTGTTCTTCCCGTGAAATAGAATATTTTTCTGCTAAATTTTCTGCAGTTTGCCCCATAATAAATGGCTCACCCAAAAGGCCACTACCAGAATGCAGCAATTCCCACATGGCATCAGTAAGCTCAGAGTGAGTAAGCCGCAAACCCCATCGCGCTTTCCACAATACATATGGTGCATTTGACATTGACTCAACACCACCAGCAAGCACAAAGTCCGAGTCACCTGCAATGAGCTGCTGGCTTCCAAATACCACCGCCGTCATTCCTGAGGCACACTGCCGCTGTACCGATGTTGCAGGCACTTCCACCGGGATACCTGCTTTGAGTGCTGCAGTGCGAGCAACATTTGCCTCATCGGATCCCATTAAACAGTTTCCAAAAATTACATCCGACAGAGCGCTTCCTTCAACATGTGCACGCCGCAAAGCTTCTTTCATTACCAGTGCAGCTAATTCATACGCTTTAACATCTTTTAATGATTGTCCAAAACTGCCAATAGGCGTTCTACACGCGGAAACTATGACAACATCATTATCAGCCATTCTTCATCCTCCATTGTATAGTATAGTATAGTATAGTAAAATAAGACCATGCACAACAACCACTACAGGCTTGAAGCGGTTATATAATAAGTAGTAAAAACGTATACCTTTCCTGCTTCCCAATGAGGTGGGATTGCATACAGTATTGCTACTGTATTACAAATATATTTCTAAAATGGTAGGGTTATTTTGCAAGTCTTTAATTATCTATCTATCATTTTTTGGATACCAGTATCACGTTACCGGCAAAAATTTATTTTCAAACTCTTCTTTTGTATTAATAGAAAAAAACTTATCCAGGCGTGAGGTCTTGAATATAGTTATAACCGATGGAGCAACATTAAAAAGTGCTAAGGTAATCTTTCTATTTGTTGCACTGTTCATAAATTTTACCAGTGTCCCCAATGCTGATGAATCAATAAACTTTAGTTCCTTGCAATTGAAGCCTATGACTCTTGGTTTTTTTGCTAAGGCTTCATTCCAGGCATTTTCAACATTTCGTATGACATCAATATCAAATTCGCCTTCAAGGTCAATGACTACAACATCTCCTAACTGGTTAATAGAAACATTAAGCATGGCCAATCACCTCATCTAAGCTGTATATGCTTTTTAGCACCATGTGAATTGTACATTATGAAAATTTCAATCGCAAGCATATTTTTTAACTGTGGACAAAAAAATAATTTACAAAACAACAAAGCGTATTATACATTTGCAGTTACGTTTGTCATTTTTATATATACAAGGATTATACTATGAGGTTCGCACTACTGTTAAAAGCATTGGCATTAATGTTACACATTGCATCTAAGCGCAATGAAGACTTCAAACGTTATATTGGCACAGTCAGTGTCAAAATAGCCATTAAAACAAAAAATAATAAAGGACGGACCTTTATCTTTAACAATGGCTCTGTCTCTTCAACACATTCGCTCAAACACTATGACGCAGCCCTTGTCTTTTCTGATGCTAAAGTTGGTTTTAACGTATTGAAAGAAGGCACACAGGAAGCATCGTTTTATGCAGCAGCAACAGGCAACCTGTATGTTGAGGGGATGGCTTTTTTCATTCAGTGGTTCAATGACGCAGTAACTATCGCCATGAATAAAAACAAAAAATAAACAGGAGGAATTATGTCAATAAACGGTGGGCACTTAATTGGCAAATATTTAGCCAAGCGAGGTATACAGTTTGCGTTTGGCATTTCAGGTGGGCATATTGAAGCGCTTCTTGATGGTTTGCAGCACTATGGTATACGATCAATTGATGTGCGGCATGAACAAGCTGCGGTGATGATGGCGCATGCTGTAGCAGTGTATACCGGCACACCCGGCGTGTGCTTTTTAACCGCAGGTCCAGGCTTTACCAACGGCATCACCGGTATTGCCAATGCATGTTTGGACAATGCACCGGTTGTGGTGTTATGCGGTCGCCATTCTCTTCGTGATGACCACAAAGGTGCATTACAGGAAATGAATCAGGTTGATGTGGTAAAGCCTTTGGTGAAATGGTGTGCCACCTGCTATGATACAAAACGCATCCCTGAATATCTGGATATGGCATTCAGGCATGCCACGTGTGGAAGGCCAGGACCGGTGTTTTTAGAGCTACCCCCGGATGTGCTTGGGAAATCCGTTGATGACTTTGATTTTACACCCAGCGTTGATGCATTCAAAGCTGTACCCGATTCATCTACCGTATATAAAGCTGCTGAAATTATCAACAGTGCCAAAAAGCCACTTTTTATAGGTGGTTCAGGTATTGGTTACAGCAACTGTACCCTGGAACTGCAGGCTTTTATTGAAAAAACAGGAATACCGTTTATACTCCTGAATAATGGTCGCGGCGTTTTGCCTGATAACCATCCGCTGTCAATCTGGAATATTGGCAATGTTGGCCTTATGATGACAATGTCACAGGCTGATGTCATTGTTGCAGCAGGTATCAGGTTTAACTGGCTCTTTCAGTCAGGCGCTGTTATTCCGCCAACCACAAAAGTGGTGCGCATTGATATTGAACCCACTGAAATCAATCGCAACCGTGTTGCAGATGCTGGCCTTCTTGGTGATTCTGGAGCAGCACTCAAAGCGTTATTGCCATTGGTTGAAAAGAAAGATCATTCAGAGTGGATTGATATGGCAACAAAAGCTGGATATGCATTTATTGATAGCGAAATTAAACTACGCCAAAATCCCTCTGACCCCATCCACCCCATACGACTGGTTGCCAGGGCTCAGGAAGTCTTTGGCACCGATGCACTGTACGTTGTTGATGGCGGTGATACTACATACTTTGGTTTGGTTGGCTTTCAGTCCCGGCACAAAGCTGGTGTGCTATCGCAATCGGCAGGACTACTGGGATGTCTTGGTGCCGGCATCCCGTTTGCTATTGCCGCAAAACTTGTGCACCCTGATAAACAGGTAGTGGTACTCAATGGCGATGGCTCATTTGGATTTAACGGTTTTGAATTTGACACTGCGGTGCGCCACAATATCCCAATTGTGTGCATAGTGAACAATGATTGCGCCTGGGGAATGATCAAACACAGCCAGGAACTTTCAATTGGGAAAGAACGAGTAACCTGTGCTGAACTTGGCATCCGACGTTATGAAAAGGTTGTTGAAGGCATGGGTGGACATGGTGAATTTGTTGAAAAGGATGAGGCGATAGTACCTGCACTTATTCGTGCAATGGAAAGCGGCAAGCCTGCGTGTGTTAATGTTCTTACTGATCCAACAGTAACAAGCCCGGCAACACCGCTATTTTATCAGTCATTAAAATTTGATTAATAATTCTGTATGATAATCAGGGATATTTCATATAAACTTAATGTTATTTTTAAACACAATAATGTTGTGTTTGCATATCTATTTGGTTCAATAGCCAAAAATGAAATATCGCCATCAAGTGATATTGATATTGCTGTGTATTTAAAAAATAGTAATTCTGAGAAGCTATTTAATACACTGCTTTCAATCCATCTTGATACCTGCAGAGCTTTGAAAACAAATAACGTTGACATTGTCATCCTTAATACAAATTACAACCTAATGCTAATAGATGAAATAATACGAAATGGGATACTACTTTATGATGCCGATCCCCAATTTCGTGAAGAATTTGAATGTAAAATGATTCATTCAGCAATTGATTTCAAAACCCAACGTTATTTCACAATTAAAGTATAATGGAAAGAATAGTATACAAAATTGGCAAAATTAGGGAATATCTATCAATTGTATATTCTATAAAAGACGATTGTCATAATCGTTTTACTATCGATCCTATTTACAGGGGAGCAATGCTCCATTACCTCTATCTTTTATCAGACTCTTGTATAACTTTAGCAGAGCTTGTGATTAAATATAAAAAATTACGAATTCCTCAAACATATTATGAAGCTATAGACATACTTGGGGAAAACAATATCATAAATCCTGTATTTGCGTATTCTTTTGCCAAAATTGCAGGTTTTAGAAATTATTTAGCCCATGATTATGAACAGATAAGTCCAATTATAATCTGCAATGAAATTTTAAACAAACTTCAAGATATTGAAAACTATCTGTCACAAATTGAAAAATCGTTAGGCATTGATTTCTATAACTAAGCAAAAAAATGTTTATAGTATAAGGAAAAAATATGAAAGCACTGCAATTTAACGTGACCGTACCACAATGGATAGCACTGAAAGCGTTAGGAGCCTTTTCAAAATCCGTGTTTTACAAAAGCCCAATTGGCACACTGAAATTAGTCGACATCCCAAAGCCAGAGCCTATCGATAAAAACTGGGCAATAGTAAAAACAACATATTGTGGATTTTGTGGAAGCGACTATAACCTGATACAGCTTCACGATTCGCCCATGGCTTCCCCGTTTACATCGTTTCCCTGTGTTATTGGACATGAGGTATGCGGCACCATTGAAGAGCCAGGCAACACCGGCTTTAAAAAGGGACAGCGTGTTGTTATAAACCCTATGCTTTCATGTGCTGTGCGACAATTACCGCTATGCCCTTCATGTAAAAATGGGCGACCTGCTAACTGTGAAAATTTTGCCAATGGTAGCTTTGCACCGGGTATGTTTACTGGTATTTGCAAGGATGTCAATGGCGGCTTTGCTCAGTACCTGCCAGCACACAGCTCACAGCTTTTTGCAATTCCCGGTACCATAAGCACCAAGGCAGCAGTACTAACTGAGCCATTAAGTGTGGCATTACAGGCAATCTACGATAACATGCCACAAAATTATGATAAAGTGTGCATTATTGGCTGCGGTGTCATTGGGCTTATGCTTGTTCGCGCTCTACGTGCATTAAACTGCAGGGCAACAATAGCAGTCATTGAACCATCCCAATTTCACCGGCAAAAAGCTCTAAGCTGGGGTGCTGATGCTGTTTTACAGGGTGATTTATTAGAGGCAGCTACATTTACCAATGGAAAAGTATATACTCCTATGTTTGGGCCAAAGATACTGCAGGGTGGATTTGATAGGGTATTTGACACAGTTGGTTCATCAAAAACATTTTCACTTGCAATGAATATTGCACGAGCTGGTGGTCACATTAGCCTGGTTGGCATAACCAGCAAGCTTTCATATGATCCAACTCCACTATGGCTTAAGCTATTAACCGTTAAAGGTGTGTATGGCTATGGTTTTATACGGGAAGGCAGAAAGCAAAAGCATATTTTTGAAAAAGCGTTAGAAATTATGAAGAAGATGCCCGATATTGAGTCAATGGTGACGCACACTTTCTCTATTGAGCAGTATAAAGAAATGATTGAGGTTAATGCCAATAAAGGAATACACAGGGCAATAAAAACTGTGGTGGAGTTTAAGAAGTGAACGTTTTTTTACTATTAGGCATAATAATCGTCCTTTTCCCAGTTTATGGGATTATTGATGATGTATTTGGATATTCTATAGAATGATTCATCATCGCGGATGATATGTTCATAATAATTGCGTTGCCATACAGGAATTCCGGGTGTGTTACGAATTATATTTATTTGTTTTGCGGTATTCATTTTTAAACGTCCAATTATTTTTGGTAACAACATTTTACGGCGTTGTAATTGTAGGGGCGATTCATGAATCGCCCCTACAGGGGTATTATCCGTCGTAACAATTGATATTATCCCATGAAAATGATTTGGCATTACCACAAATTCGTGTAATTCAATGTTATTATAATGATTGGGCAAATCATACCAACATTGTTCAACAATTTTCCCGTAATCATTTAATATCATTTTACCATCTGAAATATTTCCAAATAAAAATTCACGGTTATGCGTGCATATTGTCACAAAATATGCACCGATCTGTGAATAATCATAACCCTTTAACCGAATAGAACGACGATTGTGGATTTTTCGATTATCTTTCATATTTTATCCTCATTCACCCCCAATCCCCTACATCATTACACAGTAGCAATCAACCATCACCTCATAGGCAGCAAATGAATGCTTAACAATCCATTCATTCTTTGCCATTACAAGCAATGTATCTATTGTATCAAGAACATCAAGAGCATAAAATGGCTCTTCATCTGGCAAAGAACGAAGTACGTGCATAATGTCATCCATACGTTCGCTGTCGTATAGTATCTTCCCCTTGCTATCAAACAATACCGGATAATACCGGTTTTTGCATTTAAACAGCACATACAGCGCCATTGTATCTTTAAGGCCTGATTGCTTTATGCTGCGTATTCCACAGGGCAGGGAAATTATTTTTTTTCTTTCTGATTCATCACAATGCGTACTATCGGCAATATAGAGCTTGGCGTGCTGATAAAGAAATCACGGTGAAAGCGTGGTACCATTCCCCATTATTAATACAAATAAAAAAATGCTTTACTTTTTACTACTACACGTATACAATTATAACGAAATCGATTAAATTGTGGTTTTTTAAAGCGGGCAAAACCCATTTACTAAAGCTTTAGTTGGTGTTACGGTAAGGACAATTTATTTTACGGAGGAAGCCAGTATGAAAAAGTTTTTGATAGCACTTGTCATAATCATTGTTGCACTGATTGCTATTGATGCTTATCAATCGCACATTACGTATACATATACACCTAAAAAGCTTCCTGCAACATTTGACGAATATTACCAGTTGAAGCTTAAAGAAAGCAAAGAAAAAGGTACTCGCCCTCACAATGAAGAAAAGCTTCTACAATTTGCACCTAAAACAAAAATAGCAATGCTCTATATTCACGGCTATGGCGCTTCGCGTGGTGAGGGTGAATTTGTCATAGATACTATCGCCAAAAAATTAAAATACAATACATATTACCTTAGATTGCCTGGCCATGGAACAAACATGGATGATCATAAAAATACGGAATATTATCAGCTTTTAGACACTGCAATTGAAGCTGCACAGATGACTAAACTTTTGGGTGACAAATTAGTGATCATTGGAACAAGCATGGGTGGAACTATAGCAACCTATATTGCAGCAGAGCATCCTGATATACCTGATGCGGTTATACTGGTTTCACCGTTTTACCGTTTTGCCAATCCCATGGGGAATGCCTTATTCTTCAGGCCTTTTTTCAAAACCGTGTTACTGTTTACCACATACCGTGAGCGTCATGACCCTTATGATGATCCCAATGACAACTGGACCATGTACTGGTATGCAAAAAACTACTGGGCATCCCTGCATTCATTGCTGGATCTGGGTGAATTTATTGCCAATGATTCTTTTTACAAAAAAGTTTCATGCCCGGTACTGTTGCTTTATTATTATAAAGATGAAAAGCACAAAGATGGATCTGCAGAAGTTAGTGCCATGCTGAAAGCTTATGATACATTCAATAACGGTAAGCCCAATCCTTTAAGCCGCAAAGTGGTCATTGAAAATGGCGATCATGTTCTTCTTTCAAAGTATGTGAAATCAGATTGGGGTAAAGCAGAAAAAGCTATTACTGCATTTTTAAACAATGTAGCTCAATAAATACGTTTGGCAATAATTGATCTAAAAATTTTTTAAAATATAATCTCTAACTTTATGCCATGATAGTAAACCAAACATATATACTATCATGGCTTTTTTATAAAGTCATGAATTACTTCTATTTTTATGAATGTATGAATTGCAACTGTTTACAGTACCTCCACACTTTTGCATCATCTTTCAATCTTTATTACATAAAAGTTACAAGTATATTTCTACTATGTTAAATATCCTTATACAGGTCTTAATCAAAACATGCAATCATTGACATAATTCTATTTTAATAAAATAAAAAAAACGCACATAAAAGTGCGTTGTAAAAAATTTAATAATTTTAAAAGGAGTTCATTATGAGTACAATTAAAAGAATGTTCCTGCTCTTTATGTTTGGTGTAACAAGTATCTTTTTTGTTACCGATAAAAGTTACTCTGAGGAAAAAAACTTTTATATTCCTGTTGGTCTTACCTATGATAGTATCTACTGGTGGAGGGGCATTGAATTAAATGGCAAGGGGGCTGGAGTGCTGTGGCCAAAGATTGGGATTGAAGTTAGTGGCATCACAGCCTACGTTACTGCCGGTATTAATCAGGATTATATAATGGCAACAGAAAAAGGCGATAGGCAGCTTGCAAAATCGTACCATGAATTTGACTATGGTATAGAATATGCCTATAACAAAGATTCCCTGAGCAGTACCGTTGGTATAAAATACACACATTACCCCTTTTATGACAGCTCAGGTGCAACCGTTGACCCTTCATTTATTGAAGGCTATATCATAGCAAGTTACACTGCATTTATTGTGCCTACTATTGAAGTTTACTATGATTACTATGTTGAAGAAACAGCCGATAAAACACCCGTCAACCAGGACATTTATGCAAAACTTACCCTTTTTAAGGATTTAGTAAATGCAGATAATTTTGTATGCAAAACCGGTGTATGGGCGGCGTATTATAATAATGCATACCTTGACAGAAAAGGCTTCAGTGATGCAGGGATAACTGTATCTACATCATATGTATATGAAAATGTGACATTCTTTTCTGCATTGAATTATGCACGAACACTTTCAAAAGACTTTTATATTTTGTACGATAGTGATGGCAATGGAAAAAGCAGTGAATTAAAAAATCACCTGTGGGCTGATTTTGGGGTAAGTAGCAGGTTGTAAAAAAATTTCTTGACGGTGAATCAAATTTGAATAGTGTGCCTTTTATCAATACAGTTAGGGTGTTTTATGGATAACTATCTCAAAGTATCAACATTTAAACGCTTACTGTTTAATGTAAAAACTCGCTTATACTGGGAACTATCGTATAAGAAAAAGTTTGCCTCCATTGCAGGTAATCCCATTGTATGGGGTTTATGGAATATTGATGTGTATGGGCCAAATATTCATTTGGGCAAAAACGTGGTGTTTTTAGCTGCAAACGGCAGTAAAACTGCATTAACAACAGTGCGACTTGCGGGTCATGAAGGGCGTATTGATATAGGCAATAATGTGCTTGTTATGAATGGGGTGCGCATTAGCAGCGCATCCCATATCATCATTGGCGATGACTGTATGTTAGCTAACTTTTGCTACCTTACTGATGCTGATTGGCATGATATCCATGATCGCACTAACCCTGTTGGCAAGACTGCACCTATTATCCTTGAAAAAGGTGTATGGATTGGCGATTCAGCTATTATCTGCAAGGGCGTGCATATTGGTGAAAATTCAGTTGTGGGAGCTGGTGCCGTGGTAACCAAAGATGTACCTCCCAATGTGGTTGTTGCAGGCAATCCTGCACGAATTGTAAAGGAAATTGATCCTGATAGGGTTGTAACTCATAGCAGCCTTTATCATAAGGTGGGAGCGCCTCGTCTATGAGGATATGCCTTTTGTGTTACCGTGCCAACCCTTTTTGCGGTGGTCAGGGTATATATCTTAAATATGTTGCCGAAGCCTTAGCACGGCAGGGCCATGAGGTACACGCCATCGTTGGCCCTCCTTATCCCCACCATATGAAAAATGTCACCCTTCATTATATTGAAAACAATCAATATTATATTAAAAAAGGCTTTGAATTCATTACGCATGACAGGCCGTTTGATATTTTTCATCCCGTTAATGCGTATGAATATATTCACTCACGGTTGGGTGCTTTTCCTGAAATAAGCGGTTTCAGTTATCGCGCATTTTTTATGATGCGAAAGCTCCATGAAAAGCTCCATTTTGATATCATCCATGATAATCAGTGTATTGGCTATGGGTTGCTTTTCATGAAAGCCTTAGGTATTCCCGTTATGGCCACTATCCACCATCCATTAACTATTGATTTAGAAAATGTGCTGGAACGTGCTTCATCATTTAAAAACAGAATCAAAGGAGTAATGTTTTACCCCATCCTCATGCAGCAAATTGTATCAAAACGATTGGACCATATAATCACTGTCTCAGAAGATTCTAAACATAGAATAACAAAAGATTTTGGTGTTCCACCACACAAACAGTCAGTAGTATATAATGGCCTTGACACTTCCATTTTCAGGAAGCTGCCATATATAAAGAAAAAAAACAATAAGCTCTTATTTGTGGGTAACGTTGAAGATGGCAAGAAAGGTTTTGTGTATCTTTTAAAGGCTCTGACCCTCATCAAATCTAACGCTACTCTTACTGTTATTGATGGCGGCGCTCCACATCGCCACATCACCCATAAGCTTGTTGATACATTGGGCGTGCGTAACAAAGTAGAATTTGTTGGCGCCGCATCAACTGATGAATTGGTACATCATTATAATGAAGCCGCTATTGCCATTGTTCCTTCAGTATATGAAGGATTTGGCTTCCCCGCAGCTGAAGCCATGGCATGCGGCACGCCGGTAATTGCCAGCGATGGTGGTGCACTGCGTGAGGTGGTTGGTGATGCAGGCATTGTTGTCCCTTCACGGGATGAGGTTGCATTAGCTGATGCTATCGATAATTTGTTACAGAGCAAAAAGCTATTACAGGAACTATCGCATAAAGGGATTGAACGTGTACAAACTCACTTTAACTGGGACAATGCTGCTTTACAGATGGCAGCTATTTATAAAAAGGTTATTGCCAGTTACTATCGGTAATCTGTTATTTTTGTATTTTTTGGAAGCTTCAGCTCAGCTACAGTATCAGGCACAGCTTCGTTTATCAAATACTGCTGCATGGTTACCTCAAACGTTGTTTTGCCATTAACATCAACAAACCGTAATGCCTTACAGGTAAAAATGTTATTGTCTATCTTTGGTTTAAAAAAATATATCTCGTAGCGGGCATTGTTCCCTTTTTGTACAAATAAAATTTTACCTGGCACATTGTCTTTCATGGATATGGTCTGATGCATTGTATCATTTTCCAGTAATATAAATTGCTCGTTACCATCCTCAATAGCCTTTACACTATAATAATTTTTCAAAAGCGGTATCTTGCCAATCAACAAATTGTCTATTAGTTCAACATCAATATTCAATGGAAGAAAAGAATATACAGGGAATTTATTATAGTCAAATACTAATAGATTGTTTGCAATGGGCTGATAAATATACAGTGTATCGTTGTCACGCACCACCACACTGAGCTGCGATCCAAACACCGAATCCACAATTGACATCCGTGCCTTCCTTGCATCCACATTATACTGTAACTTTACCGAGGATTTAAAACCTTCTTTTGCAATATTCTCTATTCGCATCGATGCAGTTACTGTATGAGGCAATGTTGCATTTAATTTTATTATTTCTTCCAGGAGCGGTGTTGGGCTTGTTTCCTTTTTTTCGGTTTCTTTTACTGGTGCAGAAGTACAGCTATAAAAAAAAGCCAGCGTTAGTATTACAGCAATGCGCAGCATGTTTTTACTTATTCCAATCATAATACAATTACTTCCCCTTTTGAGTATTAATCTTTTTTTGCACTTCAGGTTTTGGGTCAAGTTTGTAAGCTTTGTTCCAGTACTCCAGAGCTTTATCCGGTAATTGCAGGGCATTATAAGCATCACCAATGTGTTCATACACAACAGCATCAGGATACCCTTCAAGTTCTAATTCTTGTGCTGCTTCTAATAGCAAAGGCAATGCATCATGATATTTTCCCATTTTATAATATACCCACCCTAATGAATCTAAATATGCTCCATTTGTGGGTTCACTTTCTAGTGCCATGTTTATAAGAGTCAACGATTCATCTAAATGAATGTTGTTATCAGCATATAAATATCCTAAATAATTACATATTCTGGCGCTCTTTTGTTCATTGTTACAGGCTTCCTGTAATATAGCGATAGTATCCTGCACCCGTTTCTGCTTATCAAGAGTGGATGCCAGGTAAAAATAATAGGTTTCCAACTTTTTTTTATCAATTGCTTTTCGGAGCATATCTTCTGCATCAGCATAATTATTTTTTTGCAGATATACCAAACCTTTAAAAAAATACGTATCGGGATTTTCTTTATCCTGATATTGTGCAGCATTCATGTATTCAAAAGCCTTTGTATAATCTTTCAAAAGGGCGTATAGATAGCCAATTCTTAGCAAAACCTCATTGTCTTTTTTCATAGAATAGGCAATAGTATAGTAATAGATGGCTCTGCTCAGTTGATTGGTATCTTCATATAGTTGTCCCAAATACAGATATGCTTCATGTATGGATGGGTCATTAGCCAAAGCCATAGTGAACATTATTGTTGCAGCATCATAATCTTTTTTTTGATACAGCATAACACCTGCGGTGTAAAAGTTTGCTGCAGCAGTAGCAGCATCATTTTTTCTCATTGCAATCCTGGCCAGTGCAATATATGGCATATCAAGGGACGCGTTCATCCTATTCATCTTTAGTGCCAACTCCCGGGCTGCATCATCATTGTGCAACAGTTCATTATACATCATCCGTGCAAGCTGCCCTTCCGAGCTTCTGTGATTAATAGCTTTTCGTAATACAGGCAAGGCTTTCATATCTTCATAGATATAGTATATTCTGCCTGCATGCAATATTGCTTTCAAGTCGTTAGGATATCGTTCAAGATATTGCATGATATAGCTTATTGCCTGTTTTATATCACCTTTTTCCAGATTCAAAAGTCCCAATATATATAACATGGAATAATTTTCCGGATTTTCGTTGTACGCTTTTAAAAAATAGTGATACGCTTTTTTAAATTCGCCAAAACTATAATATATGTGCCCTAAATAATAATACGATTGTTCTTTATAGTAGGATTCAATTGATTCAAATTCACTCTGTTCTATAACTTTTAAAAAATGATGCCGCGCTTTACCATTCTGTTTTAACTGCGAATAATAGACAGTTGCTACATTAAAACGCACCCGGTATAATTCAGGTCTTTTTTGCAACAACTTTTCCAGTACCAGAACACCCTCGTCAACCTGGTTCAGGTTCATATATACAGAATATTGCAACACATACGGCTTATCCCAGTTTTCATTTACTGCAATTGATTTATTGGCATAATCTATCGCTTTAGCATAATCATACTGATAATAATAACATTCTGCAATCTGATAGTAAATGGCATCTAACTGGTTACCTTCTTTGCTTGCCTCTTCAAGGAGTTTAATTGCCTCAGGATAATTCTTTTTATTTTTTAATAGTAATGCCTTGCTGTACAATTCAAACGATGTTTCTTTATATGCAGGCCTGGCATTAGTTTCAGTCTTTGTATCTGGTAAAGAACTGCATGACAGTGTAATAATCATCAAAAGCAGCAAGAATTTTTTCATGGCGATAGTTCCTTTAAATCATCTGTGGTATTGTTTTAACAAAACTTTCCCGGTACAAAATGGATGGCATATACCTTCCAAATAAGACTACTATACGTATAGTACAATAGTGAGAGTGTCCCAAAAGACACCTCATTGCAACTACTATGCACCCTCGTCATTGCGAGTGCCGCAGGCACGTGGCAATCTCATCTTCTGCAGCATGGTGATTGCTTCACTTCGACAAGCTCAGTGCAAGCACTTCGTTTGCAATGACACATCAGCCTATCCCGTCATTGCGAATGCCGCAGGCACGTGGCAATCTCATCTTCTGCAGCATGGTGATTGCTTCACTTCGACAAGCTCAGTGCAAGCACTTCGTTTGCAATGACATTGCACTCACGTCATTGCAAGCCCCACGGTTTGTTTTAAGACGGCCCCGATGTATTACAATATATACTTTTTACAGTAACTGTCAAATATAAAACATTGCAACTATAAGAGAACTTCTAAAAATTGTCTTTTTTTGAATGTTCCTTTGTGGACATAATTTATAGGATTAAACTGATTTCTATTATATAAATATAATTTCGGATGAAACCAGTTTTTTAAAGGTGCCCATAAGAATGCAACAATTTTGTAACAAAACGAAAAGGATTGATACAAAAATACTTTGCAAATGCACATAAATTTTGTATATTATACACTGCATGTGTGTACTTAATAGTACTGGTTCATGAAAGTAAGGAATATACAGGTACATTAAAAATTTTTCAGGAGGTAACAAATGCTTTTTGGGATTGACCCTTTATACTGGATGATGATGGCTCCCGTTCTTTTAATTTCACTATGGGCTTCGTTCAGAGTGAAAAGTGCTTTTAACAAATATTCCCAAATTCCATCACGATCCGGGCATACCGGAGCTGATGTGGCACGTATAATCTTGCAGCAAAATGGTTTATCACATATCCCGGTTGAAGAAACCACCGGTTTTTTATCCGACCATTATGACCCCATTAAGAAAGTAGTCAGGCTTTCACCTGAAGTATATAATAGCAATTCACTTGCTGCAATTGGTGTGGCAGCCCACGAAACAGGCCACGCTATACAGCATGCTAAACTGTACAAACCGCTTGTGTTGCGCAATGCTATAGCACCAACCGCATCCATTGGTTCAAATCTTTCATGGATAATCATCTTTGCTGGTTTTGTCATTGGCTCATTAGGGCTTGTTAAATTGGGAATTTTACTTTTCAGCCTGGTAGTATTCTTTCAGCTGATTACACTCCCTGTAGAATTTAACGCTTCATCACGTGCCAAGGAAATACTGCAAGGGTATGGCATCGTAAGTTCAGGTGAGCTTGTAGGTGTAAGCAAAGTACTATCAGCTGCCGCAATGACGTATGTGGCTGCTGCAGCATCAGCTATAATGACACTGTTGTATTTTCTCATCAGGGCAGGGCTTTTGGGTGGTAGAGATGAATAGAAGAGTCAGGATGGGGGGTGTCCAAAAGGCACCCCCTTTTGCAATGACTTTTGCCCTCCTGTCATTGCCAGGAACGAAGTGACGAAGCAATCTTGTCTTCTGCTGTATTGAGATTGCTTCACCCCGACTTCGTCAGGGTTCGCAATGACCTTCATACTTCATCATTGCGAGGAACGAAGTGATGAAGTAATCCCTCTTTTCATCGTTATAGGATTGCCCCCCTCGACAAGCTCAGAACAAGCCTTACGTTCCCCACGACTTTTGCCCTCCTGTCATTGCCAGGAACGAAGTGACGAAGCAATCTTGTCTTCTGCTGTATTGAGATTGCTTCACCCCGACTTCGTCAGGGTTCGCAATGACCTTCATACTTCGTCATTGCGAGGAGCAAAGCAACGAAGCAATCTCTCCTTCCGTGTCACTGAGATTGCCTTCCTTCGACAAGCGGTTACTAAGCTTGTCGAAGCACTCAGGACAAGGGCTGCACTTGCAATGATAAATACTGTATGTCATTCTGATTAAAGCGTATGTCCTGAATTTATCCAACAGAAAAATCTATTTAAAACAAAAGTTACACCATCATTTAATTTGTTGACATATTTATATAGTTCTGATATATAAAATTAAAATCATAACGATTTATTTAAGGAATACAATGAAGGTTTCCAGCTTTGTACAGGTGCTATCAATTATCATTTTATGCTGGTGGACTCCTGGTTGCGACACCGGTGATCCTGTTATAGATTTGCACTCTGACTGGAAATTATATTTGGGAGACAATTTCTCCATTGCTGAACCTGAATTTGATGATTCCGGGATGCAACCAATAAACCTTCCCGGGAAACTATCGCCAAAAAAATCAAAACAGTATTTATGGCTAAGAAAATCAATTGTTATACCGGATTCATTTAAAAAGTATGATAGTGCATTTGTTTTGGGGAAAGTGTGGGATGTTGAACAAACATATTTTAATGGGTATAAAATTGGGTCAGCAGGGAGTGAATATCCTAACTTTCACTCAGAATGGAACAGCTTCAGGTATTATTTAATTCCTTCACATACTATTAAATATAACCAGACGAATATCATTGCCATACGAGTATTCAGCAATCAGAATGCTGAATATAATGGTGTGCCTCTAATTACTACACTTACTAACGCCAAAGTAATAAATTTTTATCGTTCGTTACTGGCAGAATATATACCTCTTGCAACCAGCTTTCTTACATTAATTCTAGGCATTATTGCTCTATATTTTTATGTTAAAAATAAAGACATCCTCACACTTTATTTTGCCATTGTTTCTCTCTTGTGGTGTATTAGTGCAATGCATTTTTATTTGCCACATTACTGGATTATGGACTTCAATACACAGGATAAAATATATTATGCTCTAACTGCAATTATTGCGATAGTTGTATATTTCTTTTTTGAAAATGTAACCAACAGCTTTAACAGGACACTCAGAATTGTTATTACAATTGCAGCCGTATGTATGATATTCTTAAGCCTTTCAGCTACTGAACATGATCCAGTAACAGGCTGGCGATTTCAGGTTATTGGATCATTTGGGCTTATTGTTCAGATACTGTGGGGAGCACTTATTATAAAGGGTATACGAAATAATAAAAAAGAAGCAAAAACACTTTTAATCCCTTATCTTTTTATGATGCTATGTGTAGCACATGATTCCCTTGCGGTATCGGGTATTTTATACACAAATTTCTTCTGGATTAATTTAGGGTATCCCGCATTAATTTTAGGCATAGGTGCAATTCTGTCACAACGCTCTGCCATACTGGCACAGGAACTTCTCCACTCAAAACAATATATTGAAAAGAAGAATGCAGATCTGCTACAGATAGTACAAAAAATCAATCAGTCAATTGGGGAATTACAGCATGTTGCAAAGGAAGTTGAAAGTTCTGCCAGCATTTTGCACAATAGCATGCATGATCAGACCACCAGCATTGAGCAAACATCAGCAGCATTAGAAGAATTTTCATCCACAGTAGATATCATTGCATCTAATTCACAGCATCAGGATACAATTCTTAATAAAAATAAAGACCTGTTAATGGAATTAATTAAAGGTATTGACCATATTACCGATGCAGCCAAAACAGCAGTTAAGCTGAGCTATAAAAGTCAGGGACAAACAGCGGTAACAAAAGAACACCTTTCTGAAGCACTGAGAGGAATAGAAAAAATAAAAGATTATTCGGACACCATATTAACAATAACAGAAACAATTAATGATATAGCTGAAAAAACCAATCTGTTATCACTCAACGCTTCAATTGAAGCTGCACGGGCAGGTGAATATGGACGCGGTTTTGCTGTTGTAGCTGATGAAATTGGGAAATTAGCAGATAGATCCTTAGAACAATCAAAAAATATTCAGTCAATTTTATCTGAGATAGTAAGTGATATTGAAAATCAGACAATCCTTATGGGCACCGTTGTGTACTCAAATGAAGATGTTGAACGATCTGTTTATATGGTTAATCATGCCATAGACACAATCCTTGATTTTTGCATATCACAGGAGCAATTAACAAAAAGCATCGAAGAAAATATGGCACTTGTACTGCAAGGCTCTTCTCAAATTACTATCGCTACGCAGGAAGAAAAAGTAACTATTGGTGAGATTAGTTCAACAATACAGCAACTTGTTACTATAACAAATGCTGTATACGAAAATACTGAAATGTTAACAAAGACTCTGGCAAAAATTCTGTCACAAATAGATATGCTGCAATCCATTGTTCAAACAAAAAACACTTTTTAAGAAAGGATTATATTACTATGAACTATCGCTCTCATAAAATAACAATATTATTATTCTTTATACTGTTGGTTGCAATTTTTCTTTCACTTAGTATTTTTTTTAAAGCGTTTTATCCTTTTCATGTATCCTGCATACCATCAAAATCTACTGAGCATGAATTTTTACAATACTTTGACCAGCGCATAAAAGTTTTAATGACAAAATATAACATTCCAGGTGTAAATATTGCTCTCATCAGACAAGGAAAACTATTGTGGGTAAATGCATATGGCTTTGCCAACAAAGAAAAAGCAATACCCATGAAACTGGAAACAACCTGCCGCGTTGAGTCAATTTCAAAATCAGTAACAGCGTGGGGTATTTTAAAACTGATTGAGCGGGGAGCTATTTCTCTTGATGATCGGGTTATAAAACATTTGAAAACATGGAAATTCCCACCATCTGCATTTAATCCTGAAACCATAACAATACGGCAGTTATTAAGCCACAGTGCAGGATTGCCCCTGGGTACAATCGGAGTCAGCTATGCTCCTGATGTCGTAATACCAACCTTACGAGAAAGTCTTTACAAGGATGCCGTCATGATGACATCTCCTGGCTCAACATTTTCTTACTCAAATACAGGATTTAATCTGCTTGAATTGCTGATTGAAGAGGTAACAAACCAACCTTTTGCCGTATATATGCAGCAAGAAATTTTGCAGCCCTTAGGCATGAAGCACTCAAGCTATCAATGGAGGGATAGTTTTCAACCATTTCCTAACGGATATACCCTTGATGGTAAACCCGTCCCTGCTTATGCATATCCTGAAAAAGGTGCAGGTGGCTTATTTTCAACAATTGAAGATATTACGCGGTTTGTTACTGCAGGTATGACTAAATTCAATGACACCAGCACAAAAGTACTTTCTCACCAATCTATACAGACATTATACAACCCCACGGTAAAGATACCTGGCCTGTATGGTTTTGCTTTCCCATGGTATGGTTTTGGACATTTTATTGAATTTTCAAAAAATAATATGATAGCAGTATCACACGGAGGACAGGGTACAGGATGGATGACACACTTCCATTCAATACCCCAAACTGGTGATGGTATTGTAATTTTAACCAATAGCCAACGCAGCTGGCCTTTTTTTGCATATATTCTGAATGATTGGGCACGGTGGATTGGATTTGATTCTATAGGAATGAGTAAGATTATCTTTGCAGAATATACATTATGGATTGTATTATATCTGATATTCATGATACTACTGATATATGTATATCGTCTGTTAAAAGGATTAGTGTTACATACTCGTTCATTCATGTTCATTCAGAAAAGATATTCGCCTGGGCAGATACTAAAGCTTTGTATTGCCTGTGGCATATTTGGTATACTATTATGGTCTATTAATCAAGATTATCTTTTTATCACATCTGTATTTCCTGAAGCTTCAGTATGGGCAGGGTATTGTCTTGCTTTTTGTGGCTTTGTGCTGCTTATGTATTTTTTTATGCCTGAAAAAAGTATAAGCAGCTAAAAAATATTTTCTTAATATGTTGACAAACGTGCTACAATTTTTTGAAGTATTCTACACTATACTGTAATTACGTTACTGGGGATGGGGTCCCCCGTTAAACGCCTTCCGGCTGATGGCTCCTACTGCATGGCAGTAGGTTTTTTATTTTTACCTGCGCCAAAATTCTTAACTATATTTTATGGAGGTTTTTATGCTGACTATGTTTGTAGTAGCATCGGTGTGGCTTGGACTGGCAGTTATTTCCACAATTCTTGCAAACAGGCTTAAAATATCAATGGCCCTTATGGAAATTACCGTTGGGGCAATAGCAGGTTTCATCTTTGCTAAATATTTTAATCCTGATTTTATGCAGGCTAATTCTGACTGGATAAAATTTATTGCCGGTACCGGAGCTGTAGTGCTAACCTTTTTAGCTGGTGCAGAACTTGATTATCATACCATCCGGGATACATTTAAAGAAGTTACCATTGTTGGCTTTATAGGCTTTCTTTCTCCATTTATTGGGTGCACATTGATTGCATATTACATTCTTGGCTGGAGCTTCCAGTCCAGCTTACTTGCCGGTGTGGCACTGTCCACTACATCCATGGCTGTCGTGTACGCAGTTATGATTGAATACGGATTTAATAAAACAAAATATGGCAAGGGAATACTGGGAGCATGTTTTATAAATGATCTGGGAACAGTCATTGCACTTGGAATCATATTTGCCCCATTTACCTACAAAACAATTATTTTTATAATAGTGGCGATAGTAACCTTTATTGCCATGCCGGTAATAACTTCACGGCTTACAAAAGTCTATGGCCACCGTACCGTAGCAATAAGAACCAAGTGGATATTATTTATATTGTTTGCATTAGGATCGTTAGCTCTATGGTCGGGCAGTGAAGCTGTACTGCCTGCATATATACTGGGGATGGTACTTGCTTCAAGTGTTGCTAAGGATGAATTTTTTATGCGCCGTTTAAGGACACTTACAATAGGATTTTTAACACCAATTTATTTTTTACGTGCTGGATTTTTAGTGAATCTTCCTGTAATTTTTCTTGCCCCATTACCGTTTATAATACTTTTTAGCGGCAAAGTTATCACAAAAATCTTTGGGTTATATCCTGTCATTGGTATATTCAAAGAAAGCACTAAAGAGCGATGGTACTATACACTTCTTATGTCAACAGGACTGACATTTGGATCAATCTCAGCATTGTTTGGTTTAACTCATAATATTATTGACCAGAACCAGTATTCATTTTTAATTGCCGCTGTTATTGCCAGTGCTGTTGTTCCCACTCTTATTGCCAATACATACTTTTTACCTGAACATCTACTTGAAGTTCCAATGGCAGATGAGGAAATACCCCAATTAGATGGATTAAACGGTTCAACTAATAATAAATGATACTATACTATACCATACTGCGTAATGCGGTGTGGTATAGTGGTACAATAAAAATTCTTTTGACTTTTATGTATGTACACTGTATACTGTGAGTTGTAATTTTAAAACCAAGAGCAACAGAGCATATACTCATACTAAAAAATGAAAGGGGATTGTTATGTGTGATACCATTGTTGCCACCAGCAAAGCTACTGCCGACGGCAGTGTAATCTTAGCAAAAAATAGTGACAGGGAAGCTAACGAAGCACAGCTATTAAAATATATAGCCAGACGAAACTGGGGTAGCGAAACAGCTGTCCAATGCACCTACATATCCATACCGCAGGTAAAAAGCACCCATGAAATATTAATTTCAACACCATTCTGGATGTGGGGTTGTGAAATGGGAGCAAATGAACATGGCCTTGCTATTGGCAATGAGGCGGTATTTACCAAAGAACCCTATGAAAAAACAGGACTTTTAGGTATGGATATTATGCGGTTAGCTTTAGAACGCTGTAAAACTGCGTATGATGCACTCATGCTATCCACCGAACTTATAGAACGCTATGGTCAGGGTGGCAATGCGGGAATGGAACATACATTATATTACCACAACTCATTTATATTTGCTGACACTAACGAAGCGTATATCCTTGAAACCGCTAATAAACAATGGGTTGCAGTAAAAGTTGATGGTATACGCAGTATTTCTAATGGATTGACCATAGAAGAAGAATACCATTATTCTTCAAAAAATATTGAGGATTATGCCCGCAAAAAAGGATACCTGAAAAAAGGAAAAACCTTTAACTTTAAAGAATGCTTTTCTGATTGGTTTTATACATATTTTTCAAAATGCGCTTCACGGCAATCACGGACAACAAGTTGTGCCATGCGCCATTCCGGTTCCATCACACCACACAGTATGTTTGCATTTTTGCGTGATCACGGCAGCGACCAAGAATATCTTTCTCCCGATAAAACTGATATGGGAACGGTGTGTATGCATGCGTCACTTCTTCCCACACGTCCAAGCCAATCGGTTGCTGCATTTGTTGCACATCTGCGCAAAGACACTCCTGTATTCTGGGCAACCGGATCATCAGGGACCTGTACAAGTGTCTTTATGCCATTTTATCTTGTTGGAAAAGAAATAGATTATTTTCCCGCAAATGAAACAAGTACATACTCACCTGACGTATACTGGTGGTTGCATGAAAAAATACACCGTCAGGCCATTTTCAAATGGGATTATTTCCAGAGGACTATCGCCCCCGCTATTAATACACTTGAAGATGAATTTATTAAAAAAGAAAATGAACTGCACAAAAAGAAGAATACCAGTAGCCAGAAGTATTTTGATTTTTCAAAACAATGTGTGGAAAAGGTCATTGAACTCCATGATCGCTGGGATAAGGAACTAAAAGCAGCTCCACCATCCCCAACCAGGCTTTCATTTAAGCTATTCTGGAATGGTCAGTCAAAAAAAGCCATGATACCCCTGTAATTACAACATGGGGAATATATATTTTTCTATTAGCTCAAAGTTCTTTTTAACGTTGCTTTTCCCAACCACTATATCCATGTGCCCGGGCAACAAATATTCAATATCAAGCTCTTTCATGCGCTCAATACTTTCTTTCAGCAATGCGCTGCTGCCGCCAGGAAAATCTGTTCGGCCTACACTTTCCTTAAATATAAGGTCACCACATACAAGCACCTTTTTTGATTCCCAGTATAAACAAACTGATCCTGGTGAATGACCTGGCGTTTTATACACATGCAAAACCTCATTGCCAATCTTCCACGGGCCTTCTTCAAGCTCAATGTCAAATGTAAACTGCGGGAATTTCATGCCAAACATGGCAAAAAACTGTGGACCAATTTCATTTAAAAAAGCTATCTCCTCTTTATGCATGGCCACCTTGGTCCCTTTACCCATAAACTGCTGACAGCCTTCAAAATGGTCTGGATGCGAATGGGTTGCCACAACATAAGCTATTGTGTCAGTATCAATGCCATCCTTTTTCATATCAGCAAAGCGCATATCAACATACTTGGCAAGCCCTGGATCTATAAACATGTTGAAAGGCTGGCCTAAATAAAAAGTGTTGCAGTTGTTTTCAAAAACTCCTCGCCATATATATGCATACACACCATCACATACTTTCATACATTACTCCTGAATCTGAGAAAAATCTATAAGTGTGGTAAACAGTGTCAGGATATAATGTAACATCCCCAACCTGTTGTCACGAACCGCAGTGTTAGTGTCCATCACCATAACGTTATCAAAATACGTATCAATAATCTCCTTGCCTTCAATAAGTAAAAGGAATAACTCAGTGTATTTATTCTGTGTAATATATTCTTTAATGATTTTTTCTTTACTGTGGAAAAAACTATATAAACGTTTCTCCTCATCAATAACCAGCGCATCCGGATTAAATGAAAATGCATACCCCGGATTCTTTTTAACAAATGCATTAACGATATTGTTCATACGTTTGAATGCAATCAAAAGATCGCCAAAACGCTTATCCTTACGGAATTCATGAATGCTACGGGCTCTGAGAAACAACTCATAGTAATCATAACAGCCAACAGCCAAACATGCATTAACCTCATCAAAGGCAAATTGTTTTTCATATAAAAATGTCTTGGCCCTGCCATTAATAAACTCAAGTATTGGCTCAACAAGCTTGTCACCATTACTATACAGCGTTGCAACTTCATTACACACGTTTGCTAAATCCAGATGTATTGTTCGTTCAACAAGCATATCCACAATTGCAGCAGCCTGCCTGCGCAGTGCATAGGGGTCGGCAGAACCTTTAGGGATATTCCCAACAGAAAACGAACCAAAAATATTATCAATTTTTTCAGCCAGCGATACAACAATACTCACAATATGCTCCGGAAGCACATCCCCCTGAAAACGAGGCCTGTATTGAAAATCAATAGCCTGTGCCACTTCTTCATCCTCGCCATCAAGCAGCGCATATATTTTGCCAATCTGCCCCTGCAGGGATGTAAACTCAAACACAAGGGCAGTGGTAAGGTCGGTTTTTGATAGCATCACGGCCCGTTGTATCTTTTGTGTGGTTTGTGTATTTAGCGATAGTTCATTGCAAATGGCTTTTGCTATTGTCTGCATCCTTTCAACTTTATCGTAGATGGAACCTAACTCTTTATGAAACAGGATGCTTTTAAGCATGTCCACTCTGCCTGCAAGCGGGATTTTGCGGTCCTCTTCAAAGAAGAAACGCGCATCCGTAAACCGTGCTCTGATTACACGCTGATTCCCCTTTACGATATGCTCTGTTGGTGGATTATTTGAAATAACTAAAAATTTTGGAAGTAAATTCCCTTTACTATCGCGCACAGCAAAATATTTTTGATGCTCCTTCATTTCAGTTATAAGGACTATATCAGGTATAGATAAGAATGCCTCATCAAAACTGCATACCACTACATACGGTCTTTCTGTCAAAAAGGTAACTGTAGCAAGCAATTCATCATCCTCAACAAGCACGCCACCCAACTGTTTTGCTGCGTTTTGCAATTGTTCATGAATTATTTTTTTTCGCTTATTATGATCTACTATGACCCCATTATTTTCCAGCGTGGGAATATAATCTTCACATCGTGATAAAGGAATCATACGGTTATGCTGTATATAATGACCTCGCACTTTGTTGTCAAAATCAATGCCATCAATAGAATACGGAACCACTGCATCATTAAAAAGTACACATATATAATTAACTGGTCGCGGGAATGATACACGTTTCACATTCCATCGCATCCGCTTTGGGAAATTTAGCTCATTAATAATCTTTTCAATTAAAACAGGAATAATTGTTGTTGCAGGTTTTGCTTCAACTTTGCGCTTTGCATAGATATAATCACCTTTGCCGGTCTTTTGGATGTATGTATCCTCCCGCTTAATTTTATTTCCTTCAAGAAAACCGGTTAATGCTTTGGTTGGGTTGCCCCTGTCATCATAGGCGGCTTTCACCGAAGGGCCTTTGAGTTCCTCATAATCTTCAGACTGACTATCAGCCATGTCATATACCAGTATTGCAATACGGCGTGGTGTTGCATATACCGTACACTTTTCAAACGCAATACGATACGCCTGTAAACCTTCGGTTACAATTTTTTCTACCTGCTCAATAGCAGATGGGATATACCCTGCTGGAATTTCTTCAGTTCCAATTTCGCATACAAAATTAAGCTTTGACATACACGTATCCTGTTTGTGAATTATTGTTTGTTATCTACTCAATGTTTCTTTTTCAATTCGGCATACGGATTAATATGCTGCCCTTTGCGGATGATCTCAAAATGAAGATGTGGTCCTGTTGAGTTGCCAGTGTTACCACTTTTTGCAATAATCTGTCCCTGCTTAACATACTGCCCTTCACGAACAGTTATTTTTGAAAGATGCCCATATAAGGTTTTATCGCCCCCTGGATGAGTAACCACTACCACCTTGCCATAACCACCAAGCCACCCGGCATAGCTTACACGGCCATATTTGCTTGCTCGCACCCACTCATAATTGGCACGCACATCAATTCCCTGATGAAACTGGCTTTCACCATAGAAGGGATCCTTTCGCCACCCATAGCCGCTTGTAATATTCTTTGTGTGCACAGGCCATAAAAATCCTTTAAAAATATCCAATGGTTTTGCATCAGGAATGAAAATATCCTGCCCTATATTTATAAAATCAGGATTTACAATGTTGTTTTCTTCAACAATCCTGTTGATTGCCACATTATATTTTTTTGACAAAACGGGTAATGTTTGACCACGCTGTACACTCACCAGCAGGCCATCTTTATTGGGTATCTTCAACACCTGCCCCACATGTACCAGGTCATACGATTCCAGCCTGTTACACCCACAAATGGTATCCATGGATACACCGTACATCTGTGCAATCTCACTTAATGTTTCACCCAATTTGACTGTATGCTGAATAATCTTTAGTGCTTTTTTCTTTTCAGGTTCTTCAAAGTCTTTGCTTGCAATAGCTTTCTTCTTTAATTCATCATACCATGCAGCCTCAGAATCAAAAACATGGTGCGAGCGGGCATACCCGGTAAACAGGATAACCCCTAACA
Organism: Spirochaetota bacterium; assembly: GCA_040756435.1. Classification (NCBI taxonomy): domain Bacteria; kingdom Pseudomonadati; phylum Spirochaetota; species Spirochaetota bacterium. The sequence continues at coordinate 64,759 of JBFLZD010000013.1, forward strand.
TAATAGTTCCGCATACATAAGCAGCGCTTTTAATTTTTTTGAATGGTATGCTTTTAATAATAGTATTTTTTTTGCCTCTGAATATAATAATTATCTCAGCTGACAAAATAGTAATACTGAGACTTCCAAATGAATAGCTATGTAATTGCCAGTGTTTCATAGTGTAATTATCGGTATTTGTGTTTCATGAATCATCTTTCCTGGCCCTTTTTCCCAAATATGCCCGTTTGTGCTTGTGGTGAGCCTGCATACGATTCTTCTATAAGCTTTTTAACATCTTTCTTTTGACCGCCAGTAATGGTAACCATACCATGTGCCACCACACCGCGCTGTACTGTAAGAATAGGCGTTTCAATATCACCCAGCACTTTTGCAGTTTCTAAAAGTTTAACTTCTTCATCGGCAATAATATTGCCTATTACAGTTCCAGCCACCACAACATTCTTGGCATGAATATTAGTTTTTACTTTTCCGGTTTCACCAACTACCAGTTCTTCATCGGTTTTTATTTCACCTTCAAATTTACCGTCAATTCGCAGTGACCCACTGATATAAAACTTTCCTTCAAAGACAGAACCTTCGCCAATGGTGCTGTTTATACTATCACTTTTACCTGCCATACTGTTAACACCCCACGATTATAAATTTCATCACCGTTACAATTTACACTTACTCTCAGATTTTTGCAATTTTATTTCAACCATTTTTTATTGTAAATCAATTAATCCCATAGTTATTTTTATTATTGCATATTTTTAGTAATCTCATATCTTGTGCGATAGTTACTGTAAAAAATATCATTGGTCGCAATTATGACCTATAAATTGAATAAAGATATGTGCACTTACAAATTTCCTGAATTGCAAAAGTCCATTGTAAAGACATTGATTCATGATTGTAAAAATTGGGTAGATTCAGGATCAAGTCCAGAGTGACTTTTATGGTCAAGAATGACATTTGGGGGTCTTGCTTACGTTTGTGATGCTGGATTACATTTATAATCAGGAATGGCATTTGAAGTACACAATGACGATTGTGATACTTTGTGAGGCTTATAATACAAAATGATATCCATGATAATGTTATCATCAAATTTTTTATTACAGATGACATTGTACTTAATAGAGAATATATCAATAGTTCATTATACCTGATATGAATACAAATACCATCACACTATGTGTCAATGAGATATTCTACTCTCTTCAGGGAGAAACTACCCGCACAGGGTTCCCATCGCTTTTCATACGGCTTGCAGGATGCAATCTTAACTGCAGGTGGTGCGATACTGTCTATGCAAAAACTGGTTTACCGATAACTATCGCCCATATTTTGCAAACAATAGAGAAATATCCCACTCCAAACCACATCACCATTACCGGTGGAGAACCGTTAATTCAGGAACATACAGTGACACTTCTTGATATTCTTTGTAGAAAAAACTATCCTTTGCAGCTGGAAACCAACGGTAGCATTTCAATTGAACACGTGCCCCCACAGGTCCACAAAATTGTTGATGTTAAAACACCTTCAAGTGGCCATGTAAATTCGTTTAACTTTACTAATATACAGTATCTTAAGCCACATGATGAAATAAAATTTGTTATTGAAGATGTCAATGACTATAATTATTCTAAGCAGTTTATGGAAAAATATTTGGCTCATGTACCCTGTGTTATAAATTTTTCTCCCGTTGCGGACGCAATGAAGCCGCAACAATTGGCAGAGTACATTTTACATGACAGGCTTAACGTGCGGCTTAATATTCAATTGCATAAAATACTGTGGCATACTGAACCAAAACATTTTTAGGAGAGTCTATGGATTATGTAGGGCACATTATACGGCCACCTTCAGAAGCATACAGCATGATAATCCAGGTAACCGTTGGCTGTTCACACAACATGTGCACATTCTGTGGCACCTACAAGGGCAGGAAATTCTACATCAAGGACTTGAATCAAATTAAGCGTGATATTGATGAAGCATCGCGTTACCGCTTCAAGCACGTTTTTTTAACCGATGGCGATGTCCTGATTTTGCCAACACAAACACTGCTTGAAATAATTGCCTATATCAAAAGCAAAAACCCACACATTGAACGCATCGGTGTATATGGCAATACCAAAGCCATACTAAAAAAATCAATATCTGAACTGTCGGAATTAAAAGCTGCGGGACTGGGTATTGTATATCAGGGCATTGAAAGCGGCAATGAAACAGTTCTGCGTAAAATACGGAAGGGAGCTCTGCCACACAAACAGTTAGAGGCAGCTGAAAAGATTAAACAGGCAGGTATTCTACTATCTCAGACAGTGTTGCTTGGCATTGGTGGCCTTGATTTGAGCATACCGCACGCCATTGATACTGGCAAGCATTTAGGTGCCATGTCCCCCGACTATGCATCGGCACTTACCGTAATGCTTTTACCCAACACACCATTGTACCAGGATTATGTACAGGGTAAATTTTCACTACCCGATAAATTTGGGTTACTCCGCGAACTTAAACTTATTGTGGAAAATATGGATGTTAAAAACACCTGCTATTTCACATCAAATCACGCTTCTAATTATCTGCCCATTAAGGCAACATTACCTCAACAAAAGAACGACGTCATTCAATTGCTGGATGAAATAATACAACGGCAGGATGAATCATTATTAAAGCCTGAATTTTTACGGGCATTGTAGGAGGGAATTATTATGGATAAATCAATGGAAGATGCTATTCGCTTTATCAGCTTTGAATTGCAGGACAATCCAGGTGCTGATATTGCCAAACTTATTGAAAAAGCAAGCCAGCAGTTTGACTTAACCCCACTGCAAACAGAATTTTTAGTAAATAAATTTATTTTAAATAAATAACAAGCAGGGCTTGCTTTCGCAAGCCCTGTTTTTTATTTTATTCTTCTTCACCTGTTAGTCTATCTAATAGCTTCTTCTGCCCTTTAGCATACACTGCTACTTTTTCACCTTCTAATTCAACCTTACCATCATTTGCCAGTTTCTTTCGCCACAATACGGTGCCATCATTTTTTGCACAGAAGATATAATCACCCGAAGCAATATAGATCTTATCTTCGGTCCTGGTTGGCGGATTTATCACCTTACCTTCCCATTCAACCCTGCCATCCTTTACAAAATATATCTCGTAGCGAGTGACAAGCAACTGCCCTTCAGGCTGTGGTATCTGCCGTGTCTTTTTAACAATCTTTGTAACTTCTTTTACCACTTCTTTTGGTTTTTCCTCAATCTTTATTATTTCCTGCTTTTCTTCTTTAAAATCTTCAGGTTTAAATTTCTGCACTTCCTCTTTTTTTACCACCACTTCATCTTTAGCAATAGCAACAACTTTCTCTACAGCCTGTGGAGTGGCTTCACCTTCTTTTTTCATCACTTCTTCTATCTTCTATCTTCTTTTCAGCTTTTTTTACATCATCAGCAGTTATCACCACTTTTTCCTTTTCTTCAACAGCCGGTGCAGCTTCTATTATTTTGTCAATATGTTCCTCAACCGCTTCAACACGCTTT
>JBFLZD010000014.1 GCA_040756435.1 Spirochaetota bacterium
TATGATGTAAAGATAATTAATGGGCAGATAGCAGTAAATCCCGGTGCGTTTTATAACAGCTTGCAGGCATCGCGTAATGGCTATATTGCCAGTGAATATGAGGAGCGGTCAATAAAGGCAAATACTATCATTACTACACTGAGGCTGTACTATCAGGTACTGTTAACGAAAGAGTTAATTAGCATGCATGAAGAATCGCTGAAGGCACTGGAGGAAAATCTCAGAGTAGTGACAGTGGGTTATCAGAAAGGCACGTTTTCCAAGCTGGATTTTCTGCGTGCAAAGGTTGCCTATAATAATGAAAAGACGCAGCTTATTAATGCTAAAAATGATTATTTGACGGTGTGTGCAACGTTCAACATACAGTTAAACAGAGAGATAAATGAACCTGTAGAGCTTGATGAATCAGCACTCATGGTAAGTAATGATGATTTGCAGTATCTTTCACTGGAAGAAGAAAAGGAGATAGCTCTTATTAAGGAACTTGTTGCACTATCACTCAAAAACAGACCCGAGTTATTGCAATTAACCCATTCTAAAAAAGCTTTAGAATATGCATCGGATGCAGCTGCATCGGTATACCTGTGGCCAAGCTTGTTTGTAAGTGGGAACTATGGATCAACCAAATCTATTTCTAAGGAAACCAATGGGTTCCAACCTACAGGGAACCCAGCAATAGATCCCATCTTAGAAGCAATGAGTCAGGGCATGTCAGAAAGCTTTGCACCTAAAGGCTGGAATGATCACTGGATGATTACTTTTGGGGCTACTTATCAGTGGGGAGCATGGTCGCCCATTGATTCATCACATGCAAAGGCAAAGCAGTTAGAAAGCCAGGCAAATCAGCTTGATCTGCAACTGGAGGATTTTGTAAAAAGTGTGCGCCTTGATATACAGCGTGGTTTTTTGAAGCTCAAATCGGCTTCAAATTCTATATATTCACAGCAAGGCAATGTTGAAACTGCTGAAGAATCACTGAAGACTGCCACCACACAATTTAGAAATGGCATTATTGATAATTCAAAATTTTTAGAAGCAAATGTTGCGCTCATTCAGGCAAAAACCTTATACATACAGTCTTTGTATGATTACAAGGTTTCGCAAGCAGAATTGAATAAATCTATTGGTGTGGATTATTTCAAGATTTACTAATTTTTTGGGAGAGTTACTATGAAAAGGGGAACAAAAACAATACTTACCGTAATCGTTGTGATTATAGCAATTATTGCTACCTACAGGCTGGTAGTTTTTATTGGAAATAAAATAAAGCCCAAGCAGGTCACTGAAGAAGAGCGTGTCATTCCGGTAAAAGCGTCTAAGGCAATACGTATGGATATAACAAAAACGCTAAACTTAAGTGGCGATATTGTAGGCAAAGAGGTAGTGAACGTATTTTCGCAGGTGCCAGGCAAGGTAATGGAAATCCTTGTGAAAGAAGGCCAGTTTGTAAAAAAAGGGCAGATACTCTTCAGGATTGATCGGGACATAGTTGGTATGGAATACATGCCAGCTGTTGTTGAATCACCACTATCAGGATATGTAGGCACTGTTATGGTGGACAGAGGAATGTCCATAAGCCCGCAAACTCCCCTTGCGCAGGTTGTTACCATGAATCAGGTTGAAGCGGTTGCCCAGCTCATTGAGGAACAGATTAACATGGTACAGATTGGCATGAAGGCAAAGGTGCGTGTAGATGCCTATCCTAACACCTATTTTTACGGAACGGTGTATCGTAAAAATGCGGTGTTGGATGCAGCAAGTAGAACCCAGGAAGTGCGCATACTCATAGACAATCCACAGCTTAAGCTGCGCCATGGCATGTTTGCTGACATTCAGATACAGATGGGCGCTGCAAAGAATGCAGTGGTAATCCCGGTTGATAGTATTTTGAGCGATAGTTCCGGCAATTATTATGTATATACGGTAGTTGATAACAAGGCATTTAAACAAATGGTAAAGCCCGGATTTTCCTTAAAAAATGTTACAGAAGTTTTATCCGGCATCAAAGAAGGTGATGTGGTGGTAACATTAGGCAAGGAAAATGTGGGGCATGGCGATAAGCTGTTAGTGTATATGGAAGAGATAAAACAGTAATAGTGCAGGGAGATAGTTACTATGAAATTAACTGATATATCCGTTCAACGGCCAATAACCATCACAATGCTCTACATTGGTATAATTGTGGTGGCGATAGTAAGCTATGTAAAAATTCCATTGGATTTATTCCCTGACATTGAGTTCCCGGTTGCTGTTGTCTTTACAGAATATCCCAATGTTGGGCCAAAAGAGATAGAAAGTACTGTAACTCGACCACTGGAAGAGGCATTGTCATCGGTTAATAATATTGATACCATAACGTCAACATCAAAAGAAGGCTTATCGATGATTATTGTCAAGTTTACCTGGGGAACTGATATGGGCCTTGCAGTAAGCGATATGCGGGAACGTATTGACATCCGAAAACGATTTTTACCTGATGAAGTGAAGAATCCTGTTGTATTAAAGTTTGATGTATCAATGATGCCTGTTGTTATGCTTTCGGTTACCGGTCCAAAGGACTTAGCGTATGTAAAAAAATATGCTGAGGATAATTTAAAAAATTTATTTGAGCAGACCGATGGTGTGGCTGCTGCATACGTCAGTGGTGGGCAAAGCTACGAAGTAAAGGTTGAGCTTATTAAAAACAGGATAGATGCATATAAATTAACTATCGACCAGATTATACAGCTTTTGGCGGCAGAAAACTTAAATATTGCTGGCGGTGACGTAAAAACACCATACATGAAATATACCTTGCGAACTCAGGGCGAATTCAAGTCTCTTGATGATATTCGTAATGTAGTTGTTACCGTAAAAAACGGAACTCCTATTTATGTAAAAGATATAGCGCGTGTTTACCTTGCACCTGCTGATGTGAAAGAGATTGTGCGTCTTAATGGCGAAAACGGTGTTATTTTACGTGTGCAAAAGCAGTCGGATAAAAATACTGTTATTGTTGCTCGTAATATTTTAAAAAAGGCTGAAGAAGTACGTAAAACCTTGCCTAAGGGGATGGATATACAACCATTCTTCAATGCAGCTGAATTTATAGAGCTATCAATATCCAATATGATAAAAAATGCTGTTGAAGGGGCTTTGATAGCAATTTTAGTTGTCCTTGTTATATTACGTAATATGCGGGCTGCACTCATCATGGGGTTATCAATCCCTATTTCCATAATAACGTCGTTTGTTCTTATGTATTTCTTTGACCTATCGCTTAACATGATGTCAATGGGTGGGCTTGCCATTGGCGTTGGCATGCTCATTGATAACTCCATTGTAGTACTGGAAAATATTTTTAGGTACCGTGAAAAAGGAGCTCGTCCCAATGAAGCGTCAAAGTTAGGTGCCGATGAGATGGGGATGGCTATTACGGCGTCTACATTAACAAACCTTGTTGTTTTTGTACCATTTTTATTCAGCCAGGGGCTTGCTGTACAGCTGTTTAAAGATATGGCGCTTACTATTACGTTTTCAATGCTCAGTTCATTGGTTGTTGCTCTTTCACTTGTACCAATGCTTGCCGCAAAGTTTATTCCCCGCATTGAACATACCTATACAGGGAAACTATCATTTTTGCAGCCGCTATTTGATAAAAGTGAACAATATTTTATGCGATTGGAACGTTTTTATGGAAAAGTCATCAACTGGGCGCTTGACCACAGAAGGCGCGTTATCCAATATGTGGCAATTTCATTTGTGATTGGGCTAATTATGATCCCTATTGCCGGTATGGAATTTATGCCTGAATATGATGATGCACAGCTTACTATTGTTGCCAAGCTCCCTGTGGGTACCAATTTGGAAACAACTGAATCCGTTATGAAGATGATTGAAAAACGAGCACTGGATGTCCTTAAAAAGGAAGAATATGTAGTGGTTTCTGTACGTGCCGGTTATGGAGAGGGATTTACCGCAGCGTTTGGCGAAACCACCGATTATACTGGCAAGATTGAGATGCGATTAACACAGCCAAGCAAACGCAAACGTTCAAAAGATGAGATACGGCAGGCGTTGCGTGAGGCTTTCAAAGGGATACCTGGCGTTACATTTAACTTTTCACTGCAGGGTGATGCGGGTGGTAGAATCTTAGGAATGGGTGGAGCTACTATTTCAATTGAAGTATATGGGTATGATTTTGAGAAATCTTCACAGTATGTTGAAGATATCCGCAATGCCATTAAGAATATTCCAGGATTAAAAGATATTGATGTTTCCCGGGAAGAAGGATTGCCCGAAAAAGTCATAGTTGTAAACCGTGAAAAGGCTTCCAAGATGGGAGTCAATGCCTACCAGATTGCAAATCTTATAAAAAATAATGTTGCTGGATACCCAGCAACCCGATACCGCTTTGAGGGCGATGAGTATGATATTAATGTTCGTTTACGAGAAGCTGACAGAGAAACTATTGAGCACATAAAATCAATTGAGATAAATACTCCAATTGGAAAGCGAGTGCCAGTAGGAAACTTAATTGATATTGTGACTAAATCCGGACCATCAACCATTGAGCGAAAAAAACAGGAACGTGTTGTGTATTTAAACTGTAAAGCTGAAGGCAGGGCTTTGAGTGCTGTGGTAAATGATATTAATAATGCTATCAACAAACTGCCCAAACCGGCCAATTTTGATGTGGTGATTGCAGGTGCTTATAAGGATATGCAAGACACATTCAAGGATTTACTCCTTGTGCTTGTAGTTGCTATGGTGCTTACCTATGTTATTATGGCAGCGCAGTTTGAATCGCTACTGAGGCCATTTATTGTTATGTTCAGTGTGCCAACTGTTATTTTTGGGGTGTCACTATTTTTATTCCTTACCGGTACAACGTTTAATGTAGTAACATTCTTGGGTGTCATTATGCTGGTTGGTATTGTGGTAAATAATGCGATAGTTCTTGTGGATTATACTGATATCTTGAGGAAACGTGGCTACGGCATACGCGAGGCACTGGTTGAAGCCGGCACTAAACGACTGCGACCCATTATGATGACTACCCTTACTACGATACTTTCACTTATACCAATGGCTTCAGGATTGGGCGAAGGATCGGAATTGTCCGCGCCTTTGGCACGTGCTGTTATGGGTGGCATGAGCACAGCATTTATCTTTACGCTGGTGTTTATCCCGGTTATGTATATGATTTTTGAAACCATACGCGAACGCTATGAAGCACGACGAAAATATTAATATGGTTTAATAAATTTATTTTCAGAGGAGAAAAATAGTATGGTACTGCTATTTATAGTATACAACAATGCGGTAGATGATGAGGTGGTTGAAATTGCAAAACAATATGCTACTGGCTATACCAAATTTGTGGGTGTGCAGGGTGAGGGGAACAAAGAGCCACAGCTTGGAACACATGTATGGCCGGGGTTAAACAACTGCATGATGATTGCTATTGAGGACAATAAGGTAAAAGATAAGATTGCAGATGAACTCAATAAAATAAAGATAAAATTTAAAGGTGTTGGTATAAGCATGTTTGTGCTGCAGTTAAAAGAGATGCTTTAGGGAACTATAAGAATGCTAAGAATAGTGAAACAAAGATTTAAAGTTGAAAATGTTTTTGTGAAATTTATTATACTGTGTGCGTATAATTTTCTGGTGTTAACTATATGTGTCATATTTATTGGATGTTATCTTGGGCTGGAATATTCCCCATATTCAACAGATGTAGATTATGAAAATCTAAATAAGAAGAATATTGACCGTATTAAAGTTATTGAATCACAATCCGATAACTACAGAATTGCACTTATAGGTGATACTCATCGTTTCTATACTGAAACTGAAAAGGTTGTTAATATTTTAAACAGTCGTAATGATTTGGATTTTGTATTTATTTTAGGTGATATTACAGATGTTGGTTTACTGAAAGAATATAATTTATCCTATGATATATTTTCAAAATTACATTACCCTTTTATTGTTGTTATTGGCAACCATGAATTTCTTGGGTATGGTGAAAATATATATAAAAAAATGTTTGGACCATTGAATTTCAATTTCACTTTTCGTGGAACTGAATTTATCTGTTTTAATGATAATAATTGGGAAAGTGGTGAACCCGACTGGGGATGGTTGGAGCAGGCAGCTCTTTCCAGTAATGAAATGCATCGTATATTGTTAGCACATATTGACTGTTCTGTTGTATCTGAAAGATTTAACCAGGAGCAGGTAAATCTTTTCAATAATATTGTAAAAAGTTATTTTACACTTGCATTTCATGCTCATGATCATGTGATTAGTATGAAGTTAATTGAAGGTATACTGCGTTATCATGTTGGTAGCCCACAAAATAATAATTATGTCATATTAGAATATGATGCTAATGCTGATAATTTTAATGTTGAGCTATGTACATTTTAAGAAATAATTGGGAAACATCACTTGCTATTTTTATTATTACAATCTCATTTTTTAGTTTATCCTATAGTAGTTTTGCATTTGGGCAAGACAAAGATAATTTATGGCATTATCCTAATTGTTATACAGTACAAACAGCTGGATATATTGGATTTATAGCTTTGGGTGTTGGTTTCCTTTCTTTCAACAGAACCTGGGAGAGCTCCCTATTTTATGGGTATAGTCCTGCTGATGTTACTGGTAAGGTGATACATACTGTTTCCTGGAAAAATACATTATACCCTTTTTCTTTTGATTTTTCGAATGATATTGTAATATTGCCAATTTATTTAGGTATGACAATGCTTTTTGTTATGGATAAAAACGTGTATTGGGAAAACTCCACAAACTGTCAGCCCAGGTATTATAATCCAACAGGAAGACATATTGCATTAAATATTGGGATGCAGCTAAACGGTCGAAGTAAAATGATAGGGTTGAGTCATGGTTTTTATGTTGAAATAACTATGCTAGATACATATTTGAAAGGATACTTATGGGATGATAATAAATATTTAAGATCAAAATTTGATCAAATTGCAAGCCTGGCAATTGGTTATAAAATAATAACAAATTATTAATAATAGTTAATAAATCAAAAGTGATGGTTGCTTTTAAAGAGTTATTTTAAATAGGGATTAAAAGTATCATATCAATAATGAAAAGAGCTTTATGTGAAATTTATTATTTTGCATTTTTACCATATCCATTGATTTTAAGATAAATAGTATCGGCGACAATGGTAACCAAAAATTACCCTTCTCAATTTCCAATACCTTTAAATGTTTTGAAATTGTGAATTATGCTTTGTGAAGCTATCATTACTGTATTGTTGGGTTGATATTTTTTAAAAATGGAATGATTATCATATAATTTTGTGAGATAGTAAAAATATTTTTTATTAGGGATTTCCCCAATTAAAAACAATATTATCAATAATGTTTATGTAATAAATAATGATTAAATTTAAGGAGTTAATAATAGTATGTTTTAAAAATAATTTTTGCATAATCTATCCCCAATTTTTTATATACATATTTCTGGTCGGCTTCATCCTGGAAGCTGACCAGTTCTATACTTTCACTGTACTGTTGTTTGAGCCAATCAATGCAGTGCCGTGCAAATCCCTTCTGTATTGCGATAGGGAAGGGATAAGCAAATTCAGTATGTGAAATAGAAGTATAATTTTGGGGTGTTACAAGCAGTATAGGATTAATGCACTCATAGTGCTCCTGTGCTTGTAAAAATGTTTCCAGCGTTTCAAATAGCTGAAATATGCGTATGGGTAATCTGTCGTATGTATCCTGGAAGTGCATCATGTGGTAATAAAATGAGTCTTTTGTGGCTGCTAAAAGGGTACGGGCAATAGCGCTGTCATCCAGTATATCGTTGTATATACAAACAACGGAATACAGCATGGTATGGTATTGACAATGGGAAAGGATGGATTGCAAGGCAAGGTCTATTTGCGATGAACTATCGCACAATAAATAAAAAATGAAATGATTTGTTTGTATGGCATTGTAAATATGGCCTGGCAAGGTTTTGTGTTTTTTACAATTGATGAGCACACTGTTGGTAAGATTACCGTTTTTATTCATAACAAATGAAGGTATGAATGGCGGATTGAATACAAATCCCGTTACATCTTCAAAATACTGTGTTATTGCATAGAGATCAGTTTGTGAAAAATTGAATCCTTCAATAAAGTAGTACGGTGGATGCTGCATAAAGGTGGCACCTTGTTGCAGTGCTTCATCATACAGGGCTGTTCCTGGTAAAACCATAAGTGGGTACAGTTCAATTTCGTTGCCAAGCCCATAATCTAAAAGTTTGTCAATAGTGTTCATAAATGATTCAGGGGTGTCGGTGGGAAGGCCGGGTATAATACCAACCTGAAGCTTAAATCCAGCGTCTTTAAGACGCACAATGCCTTCAAGCTCCTTTTGTGCATTGGTTTTTCGGCCAATATGATTGAGGCAGGCCTGATTCATTGTTTGCAGGCCAACCTCTAAGCTATGAAAACCTGCCTTTTGTAACAGTGCTATTGTTTCTTTTGTGATGCGGTCGGCTCTGATTTCAGTATGGAGTGGTATTGTGTTATGTGACTCTATGAGGGTGTTACAGTAACTTACAAAATGGTTTGATTGATTAAACGTTGGTGCAAGCAGGTATATTTCCTGGATGGTGTCTTTTTTTGCCTTGCGGATAATAGCTTGCAAGGTATCGGCAGGGAATGCTCTAACCCTGCTTGTATTTTTTGAATACAGGCAGTAATTGCAGGTAAACGGGCACCCGCGAATTACTTCCACGCTGAGGCTTCCATCATACATAGGTTGCAGGTATCCCAGTGTATACGGTTCAACCATCTTTTTTAAAGGCACAAAACAGTTAGCAGGCTGAATAAATACAGCATTGCCATTGATGGTATGAAGATAGTGGGTGTGGGTGTTGTGCACATAGTGGTCAAAGAAAAACTCCCCTTCGCCAATGATGAACATATCTACTTCAGGGTGATGCTGCTTGAGGATATAGGATTGCAGCTGTATTTCAGGACCGCCAAACAGTATGATAACCTGTGGGGTCAGAGCCTTTATTTTTTGCGCTATGGCACAAGAGCGTTCTACATTCCACAGATAGCAGGTAAAAGCTACATGGGTTGGATTATGGTGCAGTATGGTATCAACAATCAGGGGGTCAGAGCCAAAGTTTTGTATTGTTTGCGGCAATTGTATGGCCTTAATGTTTGGGCGATAGTTACTGAGACAAAATGCCTGCAATGTAGCAGGTGCAGTGGGGATATTGCCAGCAATGTAGTTATAGCCGTGATCGAGCAGCGGAAGTTGTACAAATACGATGTTCATGATGGCATAATAAAAATAATACAGAAAATATAGCAATGCTTTTCTATTGATTCATACATAATAGGTTCACTTGCCAGGCTTGGCCTTGATGACATTACAAAAGAGATAAGAGACTTAAGCGATATTGCAGGAAAATGGAGTGAAGATGATTTTAATGAATTTATGTGCTATTAGCTATCTCTGTGTGAGAAAATATTTTTATAAAATTAATGTGGGAAAATCATATAACAGCAGTTTTCAACTCATCTCGCAATTTTATATAAAAAGGACGTTCGGGGGTTTTTAACTCAATCTTAAAAATTAGTATTTCAAGAATTTGGAATACAGTAAGAGTATTCACTGATATTGTATACGAAGCGCCTGTTTTTTGCGCAGATGCTATCATGTCTTTGCATTCATCCAGACTACCAAAAAGGTTTACAAGCTTTTCAAATTCTTCGGAGGATAATGTTATTGTTTTTGTCGGTTTGTTTTTTTGATTGCTATCTTTCAAAAATTGCATGTACAGAGGGCTATTTTTCCAGTTTTTGATTATGCCTTCAGAACCACATACCGGGCATTTCCAGTTTATCTGGTTGGGGACATGAGTGATTAACACTGTAACAGTACCGGTGCAAGAGGGATTAGCTGTGAAAAGTTCACATTGTATATCAGTTACTATCGCTTCCCCTTTTATGAGATTTGCTGTTTTAAGTATAGCGGTTTGACAACGTTCAAAAAGCATTTTTTCAGCGTGTGGCAGATCATATTTAACATTGCCATAATGCAAAAAGTCATTTATATCAATAATTATCCCCATATAAATATATGGGGATAATTGGGACATTTTTGTCACTAAATTTTTTACAAAAAATTATGTAAATCTTTTACAACCATTTGCGTTTTTTGGCTTCAAATTTTAATTCATCCCTGAAATCAGGATGGGCGATAGATATCAGTGCTTTTGCCCTTTCGTAAATACTTTTGTACTTCAAATAGGCAACACCATATTCGGTAACAACGTATTCCACGTCATTACGTGAGGTGGTGACTACTGTATTTTCAGGAAAACTAGGCATAATTTTGCTTTTTAGTTTACCATCCTTATCAGTGAATGTTGAGTTTATTGCCAGAATATTTTTTCCGTTTTTGGCAAATTTTGCTCCCAATATAAACTGTACCTGACCTCCAGTACCACTGTATTGCTTTGCACCAATGGATTCAGAGGCTACCTGCCCGGTTAGGTCAAGCATCAGCGCGTTGTTAATTGCTACAATATTATCATTTTTTGCAATATTGAGCGGATTGTTGATAAACCCAATAAGTTTAAATTCAAAATCCTGATTGTTTTCTACGTAATCATAGAAATCTCTTGTTCCAACGCAAAATCCGGCAACAACCTTTCTACCCTGCATAAACGTACGCCTGGAACCATCAACAGCTCCACATTCTATAAGTTCTTTCATTGCTGGAGTTGCAACTTCTGAATATATGGAAAGATTCTTTTTATTCCTAAGATTATAGCCTATAGCATTTGGAAGCCCACCAAAACCCAATTGAACTGTTGCACCATCAGGGATCATTTCAGAAATATAATCAGCCATTTTTTGTTCAGCATCAGTTATTTCAATATTTGGTATTTCAAAGATTGGTTCGTGGTGTTCAATGATATAATCAACTTCCGAAACATGGATTTTAAATTCAGGAGCTACGAGCCGTGGCATATATTTATTGACTTCAACGATAACATAATCAGCTTCCCGTATAGTATCTAAATCAAGAAATGATGCAAAGTTTGACCTGCACATAAAACCGTCTTCATCGGGAGGTGTTACCCGTGCAACAGCAATGTTTAACCGAGAAGCTCTGCAGTAGTTAGCTGTTTCTCCCAGGTGGATTGGTACATACTGACATACTCCCCAGTCCATACATATACGCTCCATGGGACCAACGAAAACTGTTTCAAGGTAAAAACTTTCATGATTTTCCGGTTTCATGTAATCAAATAGCGCCATAGCATAGCCCATGCTGATACCAACATTTTTTATCTGACCTGCTCGTTTGCTTAAGGCACGGGAAAACTCATACGGAATACTTGTACCACCACTCATGGCTATCCGGTCGCCTGATTTAATTAACGCCGCTGCCTGTTCTGCTGAGCAGAGTTTGTCTTCATATTCTTCTTGCCAGTTTGCATAATGCTTTTTGGATCGTAATTTCTGTACCACATTTCCTGTTACTGTATACATAAGTCCTCCTTTGAAATAGAATATATTGATTCCACCCCAGCACCTTGCCTTATTTTGTAAGGAAAGTTAAAGATATTAATGCTGAGGATGGAAATATATACAATAGTTTGCCTGGCCACCCTTCGGCATGTGGTTGGTGAGCCTGCCGAACCGCTCAGGGACCACTCTTCAATAAATTCAGTGATCCAATAATATATTAGTTTATATATATTTATTTAAATAGAAAAGTCTGATAATGTAGATATTGGTGTAATGAAAAGTGGAATTTTATTAGCTTGAAAGTATGCATGGTAATGTGGTTATCTTTACCACAAAATATAATAGGGAATGAAAAAGAGTTTACATGTTTTATATCACATATAGTTGTAAATTTATTTCTGCATCCATTGCATGGCATACCTATTGAGTTCGGCATTGTTCTGCAGATTCAGCTTTTCCTTAATCCGTTCACGATAGGTAGAAATAGTATTGGTGCTTACTGACAAAACCCTGGCAATATTTTTGTTTGTCATCCCCTTTGCTATGAGGTTAAATACTTCAAATTCCCTTTCACTTAATTTTTCAATAGGTGAAGAACCAATATTTTGACCTCCTGCTACAGAACGCTCTAGAAAGTAATCAATCATGGTATCGCATATATAGATTTTACCCTGTAACACCCTTCGGATTGCATCAATTACCTTGCTGGTGGCTTCGCGTTTGGTGATATACCCGCGTGCTCCAGCTTTAAAGACACGTTCAGCAAAGATAAGTTCCTCATGCATGGAAAGGATAAGCACTGGAATTGATGGATAGGATTTTTTTATTTCCTTGGTAAGCTCAATACCACAACTGTCTTTGAGTGTTATATCAACAATTATACAATCAGGTTGATTGTTTTTTAAATATTTCAGGCAATCTTCAGCATTTTCACATCCGCCCACAACAAACATATCGTCTTCCTTGTTTATAAGCTGAGTAATCCCATCACGAAAAATTGGATGGTCTTCAACTATGAATATTTTATACCGCTTATTGCTTTGCATTGGTCCCTTCATATAAAATCCTCCCATCATTAGTTATTCTTTCCAGAGGGATTTTTACAGTGATGATAGTTCCTGAAGGCTTATTATTCTGAATCTGAATTGTACCATCAATTATTTCAGCACGATATTTCATGATTTTAAGGCCCATTCCTCCTGTGTTATCATCCTCAGATATCCTTTGCTTTTTTATTCCTTTTCCATTGTCTTCAATGGAGAGCACAAGGTAATTTTCCTGTTTATGTAACTTTATGATGATTAAGCTACCTTCAGAATATTTTGCTGCATTAAAGCTTGCTTCCTGTGCAATGTAGTAAAGATTTGAAGCAACATTGGGGTCCTGCATAACAACCGACTTATCAAAATAAAATTTTCCTTCTATTCCATACAGGTTTTTAATTAGTTTAAGCAGATTTATGATAGGGGATTGTATACCTGTTGATTCTAAGTCAATAGGGCATAACCCTTTGGCAAGCCGGTGTGTCTTGGTAATAGCTTTATGTATGAGTGTGGCAATTTTATCAGCTTGCTCTGCTTCAGGAAGCTGTAGGCTTTTAAGACGCATGGAAAGTACCTTGGTTAAGGCTTCTATACCAATGAGGTGCGGGTTAAGGTCATCGTGCAGATCCCTGCTTACCTGCTGCCTGATCCTTTCTGAAATGGCAATAATCTCTTTTTCTAATTTTTTGCGTTCAGTAATGTTCCGTGCAACAACAAGCATTCCAGGACTATCGCCATTAAGTTTTATGGGACTTGATATGGATTCAAGCTGAATCAGCTCACCCTGGCTATTGAAAACTTCAACACGGTTTTTAAAGCTTGTATTATTTTTTATTGCTTCTTCTATTGCCTGCCATGGAGGGCGGGTTTCGCTTGTGCGGTGAAGCAGGTCGTTAATATTAATTTTTCTTGCATTTAAATCACCCCTTTCAATGCCAAATGTTTGATGCCCTGATTCATTCATATAATGGATAAAGCCACTTTCGTCATAGATAATGATAATATCTCTGGCATTTTCAGCTACAAGGCGATAGCGTTCTTCGCTTGCCATGAGAGCATCCTGGGCATTTTTTATCTGGGTTATATCATTGAAGAAAAGAAGTACTGCAGGTTTTTGGCACCACATGGTAAGCACCGAATTTACATGAAACCAGCGCTCCATGCTGTGAGTATCAATAATTTTAATAGGGAAAAGTGTATATTTTTCTTTTCCTTCAATTCTGTATTTATATTCATTGCGGACGATTTCTTTAAAATCTGGATGAACAAGTTTATAGAATTTTTTATTTAAAAGCTGCTCCTCGGTATACCCTGTTATTTCACATAATTTGGGGTTAACATAGCGTACAAGCTCATCCTGTATAATGGCAATTGCTTCCTTGCTGTTTTCAACAAGGAGGCGATAGTTATGCTGAGTAGCCATCAGTATTTCTTCAGCTTCCTGCAGTTCAGTCAGGTCAATGATGGAAGCTACGCTTTTCTTTGTTCCCGGTATCATGGTGATTGTCATAAAAACATTGTGATACCTGCCAGTTTTATCAATAAGCCTGAACTCATAATTATTGGGGAGTAAGTCGCCAGTGCGGCGCAATTCGTGATTTTTTTCTAAAATCCAGCGGTCTTCAGGCGCTACAAAATGTGGCCATTTTATTTTGCCTTCTATCTCATTACGGGTATATCCTGATATCTTTTCGCATTCACCATTAACCAGTGATATTGTTTTATCTTCTTCTATGAAGAGCATTGCCGTGCCAGTTGATTCAAAGATTGTTTTATACTGCAACTCGGTTTTTTTCAGGCTTTCTTCAGCTTTTTTTCGGTTTTTAATATCCTTGAAGAAGAAAATAACACCATCTCTGCCTTCAAAGTTAAGGTACGTTGAGGATATTTCAATGTCGATGCTTTCCCCGTCACAGGCTATAATTTTATCTTCACTTGAGATGTAGCTTTTGGGGTTTTTAAGAACAAGTGATATTACTTTTCGCAATTCGTTGTGGCTTTGTGGTTGCAAAAAGCTGTATACACTTCTGCCTATGACATCATCAGGCTTAGTGGCTTTTAACAGAGAAAGTGCAGTAGTGTTGGCAAATACTATGGTTTCATCAACATACACAAAGATTGCTTCAGGGAACAGATTAACGATATCTTTAAAGCTATTATGTGCTATAGGTTGTTTTAAACAGTCAGTATTCATGATAGTGTATGTATACATCATTTGGTATGTGCTGTAATACATATTATGTAAGACTTTATATTTTATGTCAAGTAAAAGTTTAAATATAATATATTTTATATATGTATATAGTAAATATGTTCATATATTATTCAAATGATATTGATAAGATGCTTTATAAAGTATGCAGGGGGTCAGAGCCAAAGTTTAGTATTGTTTGCGGCAATTGTATGACCTTAATGTTTGGGCGATAGTTACTGAGACAAAATGCCTGCAATGTAGCAGGTGCAGTGGGGATATTGCCAGCAATGTAGTTATAGCCGTGATCAAGTAGCGGAAGTTGTACAAATACGATGTTCATGATGGCATGATAAAAATAATACAGAAAATATAGCAATGCTTTTCTATTCATTTATGCATACTGGGTGCGCTTGCACAGGTTTGCGTACAACTTTTTTTTGGTAGCTTTAAATATTACAACAAGCATGTGAGTGGTAGTTATGTACATAAAATATGCTTATATTGATACAATAATAAAATATTTGACGACAGTTGTAATATGTATTAAATTGATATCATTAAATGATATCAAGAGGTAAAAAAATGATACAGATAGTTATAAGAAATTTGTCGCAAAAAACCTATGAACAGCTCAAGATGCTTGCAAATAAAAATAAAACAAGTATAAACAAAACCATAATTGCTTTATTACATAAATCGCTTGGTATTGATGACACTACAAAAAAGATAAGAGATTTAAGCGATATTGCAGGAAAATGGAGTGAAGATGAATTTAATGAATTTATGACAAATATAAAGGTATTGGATGCTATTGATGAAGAGGTATGGAAGTGAAAGTGTGTATTGATACGAACATTTATGCATATATGTGTAGGGGTAATGCAGAAATAATAGAATTATTGGAAACAGCTAATGAAATAATTATGCCTGTAGTAGTAATAGGTGAATTGTTTGCATGGTTTTATCAGGGGAGAAGATATAAACAAAATATTGCTTTGCTAAATTCGTTTCTTGGAAAAACAGGGGTTACGGTTGTATCTATTGATAAAGATATTGCAGAACGTTATGGTGCAATAGTAAAAGATTTGAAAAACAATGGTACTCCAATACCAACTAATGACATTTGGATAGCAGCAACCGCTATGCAGACAGGATCAAAGCTTTTTACAAAAGATGAACATTTTAAACTGGTTCCAGGTATTTTGTTGGTGTAAAAAAATAATTATATTAATTACTATTTATATCATAATAAATATCCTGTTTGTTATTACGCCTGTCATACCACAGGAATATACCGCCATAGGGGGTGCCTCCATCATTGAAAAAGGCAGCTTTTAACCCAAGGTAGGGTTTATACCATATATTGGTAAACCCAATAAGAATGCCATCAAAATCGGTTCCAGCACCTGGGTCTGCATCCCATCGTCGTGTTCCTAAAGAATCGATTGCCTGTGACATTATAGCATATCCAAGTTGTGGCAGATAGCGCTCATCAACCCAGCTTATAATAGCACCACCATTCCCATCAGGTACAATATTTAGATTGGATGTGTATGCCCAGGGGGTCAGAGCAACAATAGTTGTTTCGCCAAAAGCCACGGCACCTGCTCCTGTATAACCTTGAGCAAAAATCTGGCTGGAATTGGTAGTCTTGTTGTAGGTAACTATCACACCAGTACCAGATCTACACATTGCTGCATCAACAACATTGTTAATAGTGTTAGTCCAGGAAATAGCCATACCTGATGATATTCTTCGTACAAATATATCATTTGCAATCTTGTATAAAATAAACATTCCACCAGCATCATCAGAAAAAGCATTAAGTAAGGTTGCATTTGCAGGAGTAACCAGTACACCAAGGCCACCATTAGCTGCATTATCAGCAGCATTAACCACACCAGCCCCATTTATGCGCTTTGCGTAATAGGTATACGTTGGGCCTGCACCACTCTGGTAAAGAGCAATAGCGCCGGTATTGGTGCTTGTATAACCGGAGGTTATTAGCTTCACGTTTGCCTGAGTTCCCGCTGCACCACAGATAGTAAATTCGTTTAAATAGGTGGTTCCATCCCTAAGACGGATGACCTTACCATAAATATCTCCTGCACGTTCATAGGCAACAAGCACTCGTGGCTGAATAATGACGTAACGGTGACCGGCAGTTGTCATTATGTTATTATTCAGTGTAAGCTGAGTTGCTGAGTTCACCGCAGTTACATAGGCGCTTGTGCCGGCATCAAGATTGTGAACAATGTCACCAACTTGAACAGGGCCGTTTGCCGAAGTAAAATTGGCATTGGTATCGGTAAATGGATTCCCTGTTGTAGTAACAGTGCCCGTTTCAATGAGAGGTTCGTTACTTGCAAATACAATAAAATAATCGCCTACTGTTACTATATTTTTATTTAATGTAAGTGTATCATTGTCATCAACACTGGTTACCACTGCATACAGATTGTCAGTGATATTATATACAAGATCCCCTTTTTTGACAAGGCCAGAAAACCCAAAGGATTTTGAAGTTGAAACAAGCTGATTGGCAACAGTGGATGTAGCCTGACCCAAAACAAGAATGGGCTCAGCTGAATTTAAAAATCTCAATATCCAGTAAAATTGATTATTGGACATGATACTATCTACAAGACCCAATGCACCAGCTGTACGGTAAGTGATATCATTAACCCTTGAGTCATTATTTGTGGTAAGGTTAACTACAATATCATTATTAGCTACAGCTGATAAATCAACTCCATCATCATAGAGTGGGTTTGTACGAGGTGTATCTGCAGTTCCACCAGTGACATAGTTGTATAGGGTTACCGTTTCGCCATTGCTGATTAACCCTGATGGATTAAATTGGATGGTATAAAAGCTCACTGCTGAAGGAACATGTGTCCAACAGTATTGCCCATTCCAGATGGAGTAATTTTCGCCTGAATTTGGGAAAATATCATTAGCCAGTGTTAAAGTATAGTTATTATCAATTGTAATAGCATAAGAATATAAGGATGATGTTGTGTTTTGTACTAATGCATAAACATATACAGTTGAAAGCCAACTTGGGAAACTCCAGAAATCAATTAATTGATTTGTATTTGTAAAATCATTATCACCCGAATCAGCCAAAACCAGACCAGAAAGATTTATAGCAGATGCATTTGCAGTAACATATCCCCAGTTAGTCCCGTCAGTAATAAGGTCATTTGTTCCCCAGCCTGCTATATTAACACCATGGTCGGTATATGCGTTATTGCCTGCGTTGCTGTAGGTGGTTTGTGTTTGTGTGACAGCTGTGGCAGTATTGACAACATGATTGGTGGCAGTAAAACTGGTGGTGGAGGTGTTGTCGGCAATCCAGTAGTTTTCAGTTGCAGTGACAACACCTGCAGCAGTTCCTATGACATGCCGGTAATTTTGTCCTGCTATGTTAATTGTGGTGTGATTATACGACCCATCGATTATATGGTTACCTGTGGCAGCCACACTTAAATCAACATCGTAATCAAAGAAATAATTTCCCCATGGTATGTTCATTTCGGTTGTATTTGGCACAGCACCAACAGGTACTACCTTTGTTACAAAACCTGCACTCACATTATTTGCTGCCTGATCGCCCCACAGCATGGTTACCGCCGGGTTGGTGCCAGTGGAAATATTTAATCCTGTGGCAGCAGCATTTGCACCAAATACGGTATCAAATGCAAGCGCTCCTGCATTGTTATAAATGCGTTTTATATAAATATTTGTTCCATCACCTAACGTTACAAAGCAGTAGCCTAAAAAGTCAGGAAATAATCCAAGTACCGTTCGGTTGTTGGAATCCACGGCCGTTCCATCTGCACCCCAGCGTTTTGTTGGAGCAGCATCATTGTCAATAAATGAAGCATATACAGAACCATCAGGGTCTTTCCATGCAAAAAATGCTGAGCCATCCTGCGTAGCAAGTATTTGATTTTGAGCGATAGTTACCAATGACTTATCACCTGCTGTATCAGTTACCGGATCATCATCAGATGTTCCAGCATTATCTGCAGTGATAAAACTTCCCGTGGCTGTTACTGGCCCTGGATATTGAATCCTGAAATAGTATTTTGTTGTCCGTGTTAAACCTGTGATTGTTACCTGATGCACGGTGCGCGTGCCTGCAGGTTCTGAAGCAGAGGAACCATAGGCTGAACTTGTACCATAATCAACACTTATTGCAGCCTGTGGAGTACTTGTTGTCCAGTAAATGATGGCCTGTGTGTCGGTGATATTCATTACCCACACATTGCTAATGGTAAGAGCACCGGTTGCAGGTGCAAGTTCGGTTGTGAACGTCCAGGTGTGATTGCCATCAAGCACAAGTGGATTGGATAGTGAATCGGTAATAGCAGCTGTAAGGGCAATTGTATAGAGTGTATTATAAGCCAGTGAAGTTGATAATTGTAATCTGAATGTCTGGTTATCAGTAGTACTGACACCTGTTGCCAAACCTGGTGTTATATCAAAACTTGCGTTTGCAACAACTGTTACCGGATTAACTTGCTTGGTAAATGTGACGTCAACAAAACTCTGGTTTATGCTGACGTTATTTGCACCATTAGATGGATAGCGTGATGCAGCAATAACCCTGGGATGTTCAAAGGTAGAAGTATCTGCAGATGTAGTAAATGTGATGCTATAATTTGTGATTAGATTTCGCTGCGGGATATCCTGATCCAGAACTCCTGTACCTACATCAATGGTATATGGTGTTAATGGTGAAAGATTTCCTGAAGTAATGGTTAATATAACAACTCTGCCATCTGATGAAGATGATGCACTGTACGTTACACCACCTGATATGGTAACATTAGCAGGAACTATCGTTGCCAGGTCCACCGGTTCTGAAAAAATAAGCACAATTGATGTGTCTACCGGTATACTGGTATCACCATTAGCTGGATATGCGTTAAGCAGATCAGGGGCTGCGGTACCTATCCCTGTACCCCCTCCACCACTCTGTTCAGGATTTGGTTGTACCGTGGGTGCCTGGGGAGCACATTGAAACAGCAACAACAGGCTTATAAGTTGTATGAGTAGTAAAATTTTGTGTTTTTCCATGTGATATAACCGCATATAAGGCCAGTATTCATAAATCATAAAAAATATTGACCTTTTTACATAATATACGGTAGTATAGATAAAAGTGCAAATTAATTTTTTACAATGAAAAGATATATATACAACTTTCTGGTTATCATGATGCTTGCTTCCTGGGGGCGTGCCTATGCTACCATTACGTCGGTAGTTTTAACCCCCCAAAACCCCACATTTTTATCTATGGGTAATGGATATTATCTGGCGGGGAAAACGTATACCTTTACCGTGCAGGTGGTAGATCCAGATCTTACTGCATGGAATCAGATAACCGAAGTTGTGCTAACTATCCCTAATTCCACAAACATCCAGCTAAGGGTTTCTGCCATAACTGGTACGGGCGCCGGGAATCATATGTTGACAATAGTTTCTGGCACAGTAGCTTGCAGTTCATCTATTGCTGGTACCTGGAATAACTTTACTGTAACATTTAATATTACATTTCAATGGAATACACAGGAGTCAGCCTGGGCATTAAACAGAAATATTGTAGCATCGGCTACAACAACAGTACCTGCTAATAATACCGTAACAGATACTAAATCTGTATCGTATGGTGTGTGTGCATCCATACGTATTTTAAACTTTGCTCAGGATGGTGTTGCTTCTGACGGCATGATTAACCCATGGCACAGCGCTTTTAATGTTACAGGAACTATCGTATATAATGTACCGGGAGCAGCCGCTCTTGATGCTGTGCATCTTGTTGCAGATGCTTTAACAGGTGAAATTACAAATGCCGAATTGCTTCGTAATGGGATTGCAACAGTTGCCACTGATGGTGATGAGTCAGATGGCCTTACATTACCAGTACCATTGGAATATTTTTTTAGCCTTGATAATACTCCACCGTATAGCCAGTTAGGCAATCATACATGGACAGTAAGAATAACCTGCAGCACACCCGGAGGTCCTGAAGTTTCAATAAATTCTTTGACCATTAATTGTGATGTGGTTGAAATCACCAATATTGAAATTATAAATGGGGGAGGCCTCAATGCATCACCAAATTATTGGCGAAGTGTCGCTGTACCAGGAACTCAGGTCAGGGTTACTGCACGGTTGCAATGGGCGCTTACCAATGTAGTAGGAAATACAACGGTAAGAATTCAGGATAGTGAAGGCAATAATACTGATGTATTAATTCCCAATGGACAGCCCAGCGCTGTAGCAAATATAACATATCCAACAGTAACAGCACAGGCTACGGATACCATTACCTATCAGGCTATAAGTATTACCGGTGGAGCACATGATGATGAGCAAAATGGTGCAGGACGTATACCACAGGTAGCAACACGGACAGTATACTGGGATAACGCGGATCCACCTGGTGCAAATACGCCACCATTTACCACCTATACCGGGCATTCACAGACAGCTACAACTATTACTGTAAACTGGGGGGCGCTTAATACTGCTACTGTTGATGGTGATTTTGACAGCTACAGAATTTATTACCGGGAAAGCCCTGCTGGTATATGGTTTATGGTTGACCGTACCATAATAGCAGCACTGGGGAACGCCGCAACAACACAGGCCACTATAACCGGGCTTACCCCATTGACCAACTATGATATACGTATTTCAGCAGTTGATGTTTTTGGCTATGAAGTAGCTTTAGTAAATCGGATTTCCGATACAATATCAACAACTGCTACCAGCATTGAAGTGTCAATAACTGATGGTATCACCGAATGGGGGGATACCACATTTGGAACAGTTGCAAGCAACAGGCCTGTAAGAAAAACAGCAATACGGGTTAATGTGAGAATTGTTAGTGCTGCTGATTTGCCAGAAACAGTCAATATAATTGTTGCACAGGGTGATATTGGAGTGGGTGTTGATTTAATTGCAGGAGGAGTAATTAATCCAGTTTTAACCGAGGGTGTGGATTATTATAGGATCACAACTTCAAGAATTGGTCCCAACACATGGGTTGGCTATATACCTGATACTAATACTTTAATAACAATAGGGAATGATGTGCGGTTTATTATCGAAACAATTAAATCAGGAATAACCACCTATACCGACAGTGATTCGGAATCTGAATCACCGCCCGGTAATCCAAATGACTTTGAATATTCTTTTGCCGTTACAACGCCCACTCAATTTACCCCCTGGCCCACGCGTATTTTAAACAATGTCATAACTGACAAAAACCCCACCTGCTATCCGGCGTATTATCTTACCGATGATGCGTATGTTGATATTACTGTATATGATATAAAGGGAAGGCCTGTTGCTAAACTACTGGATAATGCATTCCGCAAAGGAGGCCAGAATATAAAAGAAGGTGGCTGGAGCGGGACCAATAAGGCAAATAACAAGCTTGGTGTTGGATTGTACTATATTCATATACGTGCAAAAAGAGTGAGTGATGGAAAAATTATACTCAATTCCTTCCAGAAAGTAGTTATTGCAAAATAAATGGTGTAACCGCTTCAGGCACTGGAATATGCAGTAACTCCAATTGTTTAACAATATAATCTTTATTTACCGGGATAGAACCGCGTACAAGAGCCTGTATGTCGGCAATATCCTGATATCTTCCTGCAACACATTTAATAACAATAAGATCTTCAAGATTAATAACAGGAATTTTGATACCCTTTATAGAGAATAGTTTGCTGTTTTGTATACAGTGTTTCAAGAAATCATTTGTTGCTAATAGAATATCTATTACAAAATGAAAAGAGTTGTGTACAATAACATATCGTTTAAGAGGGGTTAATGTTGATTGTAGCATTTCCTCTTTATGAGGTATAACGTTAAAACGGTTTTGCAATGCATTGAAAAATTTAGTTTCATTTGTTTCATCAAGTAATGCAATAATATCAATATCTTCAGTTGCCCGTACATGACCCCATAAACTAACAGCAATACCTCCGGCAATACAGAATGAGATATTTGATTTTATAAGACAGGAACTAATAGCAATAACAATTTCAGGAATTGATGTTTGGTCTTTCATTATTATCTTTTCTTTTTAATATATCCTCTGTAATTTTTGACCATATTTCCTCATCATTGAGAGTGGGAAATAAAGATTTATAAAATGCATGTTTCATTGAAAACATGGACTGGGTAAGTTCACAGAAGCGGTTGAAATTTTGTCGCATCATTTTTTGAATTATAGTGTTATCGATGTTTCCCATAGTTCGTAATCCATGCTCTGTCTGCCAAGTTTTTTTCTTCAACAGGATTTGATTTTACCAAATTTTGCAAAGTAATAGCAATGATGATAATGATAGCAAACGGCATCACTCAAACCACTTGAAATTTCAATGAATGTGATGGCTTTACGTTTTTCCACTATCCAATTTTAGATATTGTTGCTTCTTTAAAACTATCAAAATAAAAAATATACTCAGTGTTAAAAATTGTCAAATGTAAAAAATATTACTTTTCCATGTGCATTCTAAAGGCTTTTAAATCTTTTGGCCCGTCTATATCATTTTCCCAGTGAGCAGCATTTTTTTTAATATGATAAATATATCCACCAAAGTGAGATAAATCCAGTTTGTATACCCGCTCAATAACATCAATAACAGCACGATAAAATTTTTCTTCTTCCAGGCAGCGCTGCTTTACCTGTCGTATGACATCAAAATTTTTTGTTTTCCATAGATGATACAGTATTTTAGAAAAAATATTGGGCGATAGTGCCTTGCGTAATCCGTAGAAAAAGTCAATAATCTGGTATTCCACTATTGGGTCAATGGAATGATGTTTGATAATAGCAGCAGAGTTACCAATGCGTGCTTCAAACGTATCAAAGCCAACAAAATATTTGTGTTTGCCTTTATGCTCGCCACGTTTGATTGCTTTTAAGCGGTGTGGCAACCAGCTATCGTTAGCAACATCCTGATATTCCACAATGCTGTAAATTAAATGAACTATCGCCCCCCTATAATCTTTTACTGTACCTAAAATTTTAGTGTATTCATCATGGATAAACTCAACATCCTGTGCAGTGATGCGCGGGGTATCGCCAAAGAAAATATCAAGCCGCTGGCCATAGTCAATGTAGTTGAAATAAAAATCTTTTAAATGTCCGCCAACTGACTGTTTCATCTGCAACACGGTAAGGTTTTTATATTTTTTTGTATCTATAGCATCGGTAAAGTTTTGTACATCGTTGTACACATAAATTTTTTCATACAGTGGTTTGCCATATTTTTTGGCATGGTACACGCTATCAAGCACATACTGTATAACAGGCTTACCGGCAAGTGTTTGCAAAAATTTATTTTTTCCAATATAAATCACATCGCCATCATAGGCTTCAATGAGCTGCTTTTTACGCTTTATCATGGTTTTGCGGTCAGGTTTGTCAAAACCAGCAAGGATGAGGGCTATTGGCTTTTGTTTATTTCCTTTTGGCATGGTAGTATCCGGCTATACAATTATTAATACAAAAGTATATGTGTGCTATGTATCAGTCAAGCCTTTAATAGTAACGAAGAGGTAATGCCATAGAGATGAGCAAAGTGTGAATAAAAAAAATAAATATAATTGTAATTTAACTTGACAGCCGGTATATTAAATATCAAGAAATAAACCCTGACTTTTATAAACTCTGCAAAAAGAACATAGAGGTACCAATGAAAAAACTAATGATTCTATTTTTAGCTTTCTTTGTGGCATGTGCTACCGGGGCAAATACCACTCAAACAAAATCTTTATCTAAAGACCTTAAAAATCTTATTAACGAATCGTGCTTTGAGGTTGTTGTAAACAAGCCTGAAAAAGATACCCTGACATACGAAAAGGAGCTGCCATGGCATCTAATACCCTATAACATACGGGTGGATAAATACTATTCAATAGGGACTGCATTTGCTATATCCCCCACTGAGCTTTTAACGGCATTCCATGTGCTGGATTTGAAGACTGACTCGCTCATTTACAAAGATTTTTATATCCGTGATTCACAGGGCAATGTGTATGAAATTGATAAAATTTTAGCGTTTGATAGTCACAGGGATTTTATACGCTTTACGGTTAAAAATAAGACATTTGCAAAATATTTAAAACTAAAAGAAAATTTTAGCATTGGCGATAGTGTCTTTGCAGTAGGCAACGCGTATGGTGAAGGCATCGTAATGCGCCAGGGGGAGCTTATTGGCACTTACCCCGAACCAGAAGATGGAAGATTTAATTTATTAAAAAGCTCATCAGATGTTAATTTTGGAAACAGTGGAGGCCCTCTTGTTGATGATCAGGCCAATTGTATTGGTATTGTCATCCAGCGCAAAGATAATATTGCCTATTCACTTCCAGTAAGTGAGGTTACTAAAACAGGAAATCGCGGTATTTTCCATGTGCGTATGAACTTTGGCTTTACACTGCTTCCTGAAAAGACAATGGTTAAGGATTTTGATGATGAACTATCACTTCCAAAAGGCTATAAGGAAATTAAAAAATTATTTAATGAGCGTTTTAAAAAATTCTATGTAACAACCATGGATGAACTTTTGAAAGGCCAGGGCAGGGGGATGTTCCCTGAGGGTGAGGAGTCGCTTATCCCACTTTTTGATTTTACCGATAGTTACTTTTTACAGGTCAATTATTTAAGCAAGGATAACAACAAATGGACTATCTCCAATATTGAATACAAAGAAACAAAGATACATGGCAATGGCGTTATCCGCATGGCAAATCCTGATAAGCGTTTGCTTTTTATTGATATTTCGCGTCCCGATGATGTGAGCCTGCAGGATATGCTCAATGACCCCAAAGTGGGAATGAAACTTGTTTTAGAAGGGCAGAGCATAACCCGCGATTTTGGCGATGTGAAGACCCGGATATTGTCGCTGGGCGATCCAATAGCTACCGAGTACCATACCGATAAATACGGTCGTAAATGGCGGCTGTGTACGTGGGTGCTGGAATATTCTGATGAAGCTGTCATAAGCTGTGCAACACCAACACCTGAAGGCATGTCAGCGGTGGTCTTTGTATGTGAGACATCCGAAATTGAGTTCTGGAAATATGATGCACTGAAATTGCTGGATTATGTACAGTTATCATACTATGGAAAATTGAAAGACTGGAAAGAGTTTTTAACGGGTAATAAATTGCTGCCAAAAGCATTAAGTGGGGTCAAGTTTGATTATTCAGCACAAAGAGGCTTCCAGTTTGGTGCTGGTGTGTTTTCTATTTCTGCTACAAATGATGTTATTGCAATCAATGATGATGTGCGTATGGGTATCAATTTTGGGTATATAAAGCAGGCCACAGGCACCGAATGGACTATACGCCGTGTCATGCTCAGTGAATATCAGAAAGATAATTATTTTGTACTGGTAAACTGGGTTGCACCTGATACACGGTTGCCAAAGGATTATATTAATTACTGGGAAAGCATTGTCAATGCTGAACATCCTTATACCATGAAACCTTTTACCAGCGATAATATCACCAAAATAGCTGCCGTGGTTAAGACGATACAGGAAAAACCTGAAAAAGTTAAGAAGCTCTATACGCTTTTTTTGGGCAGGGCTGGAAAAGTGGAAGAAGAAAAGATGGTACAGGATTTTAAAACCCTCATGAATGGTATAAAGATAAATGAATAAAGTGAGGAGGGTGTCCCAAAAGACATATTTTTGCAATGACTTTTGACCTTGTGTCATTGCGAGGAACGAAGTGACGAAGCAATCCCATAGTTGCGAGCGCTGCAGGCGCGTGGCAATCTTGTCTTCTGCGGGATTGAGATTGCTTCCTCCGACAAGCTCTATGCTCTCAATGACTTTGCATACGCGTCATTGAGATCCTCACTGTTTGTTTTGAGACACCCTATTCTCTATAATCTGCGCTAAGTGCTTAGCGGTTTCCTGCTTTTCCTTTACGTTGGATTCTCGAGCTATCATAATGCGCTGCGCCTGTGGTGAGCCTGCACCATGCATTGATTCGGTTAAATAGCCTACAGCAGCTGTGCCCATAGTGATATTTTCTATCAGGCGCAGGATACGGATGCGGTGTTCAGTAGGAACATCGCTTTTTGCTTTAAAATATTTTTTAATCCATTTGCCTGCTTCAGGGTGATATAAATCATCTGCCGAAGGAAGTGTAACCAGCGCACCGCCTGCTATGTCCTGTGCAAGGCGTGCAATCTCATAGGGGAAACGCGTGACATTTTGTTTGTGGACATTTGCAAGCAAGGTGTTTACCATATAAGTACCTGGCTCTTCACGCTTACCCTCTGTTGCGCATGCAATACAGCCGCAATACAGCGTTTCATTCAGGTGTATCATTTCAATGATCTTGTCTTTCACATGTGATGCTTTGTCTATTCCATTGTACTCAGCTATTGTCTGCGTTGCACCAATCAGCACATCACCCACACCAACCTTGCAGGCATAGCTCTGACGATGGTATGAGGCAAAGCGTTCAACTAAGTGTCCTGCAAAGTCATATTCTTTGTACATGAAGACTCTATCCCACGGTACAAACACGTCATCAAATACTATCAGTGCTTCATGGCCGCCAAATAAGGCATTCCCCTGGTCAATGGTATATTTTTCTAACTTTCGGGTATCACAAGACTGTTGTCCGTAAATATAAATAATCCCTTCAGTATCAGCCGGCACCGCAAAAGAAACTGCCCAGTCCTTATCTTCGGGGCGCATGGCGATAGTTGGCATCACAATAATCTCATGCGAATTAAGAGCCCCAGTTTGATGAGCCTTAGCCCCACGCACAATGATACCATCGTTTGTTTCTTTTACAACATGCAGGTACAGATCAGGATCTTCCTGTTTATGGGGTGGGAGCGACCTGTCACCTTTGGGATCGGTCATAGCCCCATCACATACCAGATCATTATCCTGCACATACTGTAAGTACTGTAAAAAGCGCTGATAATACTGTGTGCCGTATTTCTGATCTATTGCGTATGTTGTCATTGAAAGGGCATTGAGCGCATCCATCCCCACACAGCGCTGAAAGCAGCATCCAGTCTTTGCACCCAGAAGGCGTCCCATTTTACTTTTTTTCACCAAATCATCAATACTTTGATGAATATGGGTAAAACGGTTTATGACATTTCCGGTTATGTGTGATGTAGCCGTCATGATATCTTTGTATTCATCTTTCTGGGCAAGGGCATACGTCATGGCAACAGCATTGAGTGAGGGCTTAATGATGGGGTTATCAACGGTGTTTTCAATCTTCTGACCAAAAAGATACACGGTTCGCTTTAATGCTTTAATACTTTCAATATATTCGGCAGGGGTTTTGAGTGGCATAGGGAATCTCCTTTTTAAAAAGGTTAATGTACATTCATAAATGTAGCAGGCTCAAGATAATTGTCAATAAAATTTGTAAAAAATTAATTTTATGGATGCAGTTTAAGCCATGACACTATGTATTGCAAGATTAATTCAACATGCTTTTGTGACGTTAACGTATGGTCACCATCCGGGATGATGTGCATGGTATGGGGTACGCATAGATTTTTCTGAATGTCATGGGCATGGGTTACCGGAACAACATCGTCATTCTGCCCATGAATAATACACACAGGGATGTCAACACGGGGGATAAGTTTCACCAGTTCAGTGGTACTCATCTGCTGCAGTGATTGTGCATCAATTGTGTATTCGCCAACGGTTACATAATCACCTGAGATGCCTTGCGGAACTATCGCCCTGACCAAATGATTCAGATGCACTGGTGTTGCTATAAGGCTCATGCTTTTTATAGAAAAAATGTATGGCACGGTTGCTGCATAGTACAGCGCTATAGCACCCCCCATGCTTGAACCAATAATATGCAGGTTAGGGTTGTAGGTATTGGCGGCGTATTCCAGCACTGCATTGAGTTCGTCAGCACACTGTGGCAGCGCAATAGTAAGGGGGTTTACGGTTGTATAGTGACGTGTGTATCCGTAGCTGAAACTTATTACCGTATAGCCGCTGTCATGAAGAGATGGTGCAATCTGATTTATTTTATAAGCATCTTTGGAAGAAAAAAGCCCATGGCTGTACACAATGGTACCCACACTTTGAGCACAGGGGTACACGGTTGCATCTAAGGGGTCTTTATACGGAATGGTTATGGTGCGATAGCTCATGGTAGTTACTTGTGCGTGAGTAAAATGACCGGTTCAAAATATCCTTCTGAATTAATTCCATCAATGACGATAGACAATGGTTTTAATTCAAGCATTTTTTTGTTGTTTTTGGTTATTAATGTAGCATTGAAAAGGAAGTATGAAGATTTTACCAGAGCAAAACCAGTGGTAGTATTGACATTACAGCAACTGTCGGCATTTTTCATCTGGTTAATGTTAATGCGAATGGTTTGTGGATTATCAAATGTATATACACCTTTGAAGATCACAGCATTGGTCTGCATGTAGATAATACACACAGCCTGGTAATTTTTATAAAATCTGAATTCATATCCATAATTGCCACGATAGAGTAACTGCCACTTGCCATAAATGTCAGCAAACTGAAGTGTGTGAGCGGCGATAGTTACTGTTACAATGGCTATTGCAATATACAATTGTGATAATTTATTCATCTACTTCCCTTCATTTTTATTGTTTTACACAGTAAGAATAATCTAACTAATAATCAAGGAATTTTTTTAGTAGTAGCATTGTCTCTCATACTGGAGATGTACACTATTTTCATTATGAAATTTTTTAAGGAATTATTGCTGGATGTTGTTATAAATTTTATCGGGCAATGATATTGTTTATAAACCTATTGGGGATGACCTGACGCATAAAACTTATTTTTTCACTATCAGGTAATTGACAAATGAAAAGGGCTGCCCCACGGTTTGTTTTGCGACTGCCCCTATAGAACAATTTGTTGTTCACTATACTATCGTACTTCTAATGGCTGGTATGAGTTATGATGGATTTTACGTACAATGTCGCTGATTATATCATCTATTGTTGCGCAGCCTGTCAGTATCATGGCTTTTTTTAGCTCGGCCTGTAATGATTTAAGGTAATATGCAACAGCCTCAGAACCCATTCCCACGGCAGCAATAGCAATAGGTCTACCAATAAGCACATACTCAGCACCTAATGCTAATGCTTTTAAAATGTCAACACCAGTTCTGAAACCCCCGTCAATTAATATATGGATATGCCCCTGTACCTCGCGCACAATATCTTCTAATACATCCATGGTTCCAACCATCTCATCAAGTACCCTGCCCCCATGATTAGAAACTACAATTGCATGGGCACCTGCTTCAACAGCTATTGCAGCATCGCGCGGATTCATAATGCCTTTGAGTATAAATGGCAGGTGTGTGGATGATATAATGCTTTTAAGCTCGCTTAAGCTTTTGGGCTTTACTGCCTGATGTTTTAATTCCATGGTCTTGAATACAATGGCATCAATATCCATGCCCACGGCAACAGCGCCTGCAGCTTCTGCAGCCTGAATGCGTTTAATGATTTCATCGTTATTTGCTCGTGGTTTGAATATGGGTATGCCCATACCGCCAAATTGAGTTAAAGCTTCCATTGCTATTTTATACTTTTCCGGGTCTGCTCCGTCACCTAAGAATGCAATGGTACCTGCATCCATACAACCCTTGACCACGGCAATGTTGTAATCCAATTCATCTATCGCTCCGCCTAAATTGGTAACGGCTCCGGTAATGGGTGCTGCCATAACAGGGAAAGACAGGTTGATGCCAAACAGTGAAGTAGATGTGTCGGGATTGGTTACATCGTGAATGACGCGGGTATTGATTTTATAATTAAGGAGTGCTTCACTGTTTCGTTTAAATGAAGCGCCATTGCCTGCTCCACCCATGCCGGGGACTCCGCTGGCACAATCCTTGCCATTGCACTGTTTGCATACGTAGCATACTTTACGCAACCTCTCCCGTGCAGAAATATTGATGGTGTCCATGGAAAGTTCTGATTCATCACATATTTCTATTTTTATCATTTCTTTGCACTTACGAACAGCTTCTTCCGCTTCTTCCAGGGTGTCAGCAACGGCAATAATATGGCCTGCTTTTTCAACATTGGATGTTGGCTTTTTCACTTTATCACCAGGTTTTACATTAATGAATATTTCAGCAATGCCGGGAATCTTCAATGCTTCTTCTACACCGCATATCTTTTTTACTATTCCGGGTCTTGTGATGATTGCCCGCTCAATGGATACCCTGTTATACAATGGTTCAAGATTGCCTGGTTCCTGTCCCAATGCTACCTCAATAGCAGCACGCATTAAGTTAACGCCCGTTGAAAGTGGATAGGTATACGCTGACATAAAACCACCAGAAAGCCGTGCAGCCAGTTCCCCAATTTTTGGGCCATCCTTGGTTATTTTAATATCGCCTTTGGCACAGCCTAAATGAATCCCCAAAGCTTTGATGCCAGCCTTCATCACTTCACAGGCACTGTCCTGCACCTCTTTTGGCAACTGTGAAGGCATGGTGTGGCCTGTTTCAACAAAGTGGGGAGGATATTCAATGATACGGTCGGCAATACCGGTGAAGGTCACTTCCCCATTGAAAACAACAGCGTCAATGGATAATTCATGACCTTCCATAAATTCTTCTATTATCAATTCACCACTGGGAGATGCACTTTTGGCAAATGTAAATGCGTCAGCTATCTGATTTTTATTATCAATACGTACCACACCGCGGGCGCCCATATTATCAGATGGTTTTATGACTACAGGAAATCCCAACACCCTGCATGCCTTCTTTGCATCTGAAAGAGACCATACCGGGAAGAAATGAGGTGAGGGAACACCGTGTTCAAAAAACCGTGTACGCATTTTTATTTTATTGGTTGCAGCAATGGCATCTTCAAACTTTATCCCGGGGAGGTTAAGTGCATTAGCCACAGCAGCGACAGTGGCTGAAGCATCAGTACCAACCGTCAAAACGCCCGATATAGGGGTAATCTCATGTTGTTTTTTTGCTACGCGGACTGAACCTTCAATATCACGGGTACTCATGACAATAGGGATATCAGCATACTTCATTCCTAATGCATTGGGGTTATAATCAGTAACTATCACCTGCAGCCCCATTTTTTGAGCTGTCTGTATAACAGGAACCTGTAAAAGGCCTCCGCCAATTACCAGTATGGTCTTTTTCATGGAATCCCCCAATATTATGTCACATTAGCAGTACATGTCCAATACAGCAACAATTTTGCTATTATAATTATTGGCTTTTTTAGATTAAAACTTAAATGTAATTTTTAGTTGCATTTCTTTGGCATTTTTCAATAGTATATAGTACTGTTACTTGTTATACTTTAGTAAAGTAAGGAAAGGTTTATGTACAAAAAAATAATTACTGTGTTATTTTGCATTTGTGTGACAGCTCTGTATGCTCAGGATCCTGAAGAATTAACCAGAGAAGGGGTTGAATTAGGCAGAAAGCAGAAATATGATGAATCATTGCAGAAACTGGACGAATCAATGAAATTATATAATGTCCGCTCAGCCAAGACATTGCATAACATGGGTTATGTATATGAACTCAAAGGAGAAATTGATAAAGCAATCCCTGCATATGAAGAGGCGGTACGGCGCAATCCTATACAAATTCCATCTCTGGAGAGATTAGGGTATTTATATTATAAAACAGGTTTATTTGATAAAGCAGTGGCAACGGGAGAGCAGGTGTTGAAACTTGATCCCAAAAATCAGGAAGTTATAAAGTGGTTACCTGATGCATATAAACAAAAACTGATAGCTCAAGCACAAAAGCAAATGGAAGAACAAGCTGCAAAAGAAGAAAAGAAGATTGCAAAAGAAGAGGTTGTTGAAGAAGAAAAACCACAGGAAAAGAAACGAATTCTTCTGGCTACAGTTGATGGTATGTCCAGAACAGGATATTTCCTGGATAGCAAAGGGTTTGAGGTGGTCAGTGATAATGGCATTGGCCCCAATATGCCATACCTGTTTTTTATTGATGCTGGACGATTTGATGGATGGGAAGCACGCATAACAACTGGCAATCCTTACTATGGAGCATTAATGCCTGATGCCAATGCATGGATGGAAAAAGTAGAAGGTATGTTTAATGCAGGGGGTTATTATTTAGGCTTTGGTGTTCTTGGCAATCACCACCGTAGTGGAGATATCTTTGGTGAAAATAAACACCTTAATGATTATAAAATGGGGATATTGTTTGGATTTACTCAGGATAAGGCCAGGGTTGACATTGCCCTGTATCCACGGCTTATTATGCGCGATGGGGAAAAATCAGGTGGGAAAACCTTTGATGCTGATTATTTTGATTTTGCGTATACATACACCTTTGATAAATATTTACAGTATTATACAAAGCTTACTATCAATGAGTTTTACTTTTTTGACCATACTATACCAGCATGTTTGTATGCTGGTGTATATGATTTTAGTATAGGAGTTATTCTTAACAGGTATAATGAATTAACCGGTCAAAAAAAGCTTTCATTCAATTTTAGTATTACCGAGCGCATGTATTTTGGTTCTCTCAACCTTGATGATCCGTATGCAAAATTTGGCAATGGCCAGGGATGGTTTGGGATAAATACTGATAAATGGACAAAAGGTGATCCTTTTTCAGGATTCAGGTCACTTTCTCATGTGTTTACTGCTGGCATGGAGGAATATATTCATAAAAATATTTTTCTTTATCAGTCATTGGGTTTTGAATTAGCTGATACATCTGAAGATCATCATGAAATTACGTTTAAACTTGGAGCAGGTGTTGAATTGTAGGTATGGATTATAGAGAAATCACTGAATATGCAATCCATGTTTGTAAACAGGCAGGAGCAATAATACTGGAAGGGTATTACAGCAACGATGTAACGATTGATTACAAAAGCAGGACAAATTTAGTAACCAACATAGATTATGAATCTGAAAAATTAATTGTTGAAAGCATTAAAAATACATTTCCTGACCATGGAATAGTTGCAGAAGAGGGAAGTTTAAAGAAATCCAATAGCAACTATGTGTGGTATGTTGATCCGTTAGATGCTACCAATAACTTTGCTCACAAAATTCCGCTCTTTTGTGTTACTGTTGCATTATATTCCAGAGAGATAACATCAACAGTTGTTGGTGTGGTTTATGAGCCTTTACGCGATGAATGTTTTTATGCGTGGAAAGGAGGCGGTGCCTATTGCAACACAAAACGAATATATGTTTCACAAATTCAGGATATTGGCATTTCAGTTATTGCTACTGGTTTTCCCTATAAAAAAGATGACCCGGATGTAAACAACCTGAAACAATTTAATAATGTTTTGCCAAACGTTCAGGGAATTCGGAGGATGGGATCTGCAGCCATTGACCTTTCATATGTAGCATGTGGAAGATTTGATGGTTATTGGGAGCCCATGCTGTATCCATGGGATATGGCAGCAGGTGCACTTATTGTAGTGGAAGCAGGGGGGATGGTGTCGAAATATAATGGTGAACCATTTGACCCTGAGTACCCTGAAATATGTGCCACCAATGGACTCATTCATCGTCAGTTACTTGATTGTATTAATGCATAGATGGTGTATTCTTCTAAATTTTGCAAGTAGATTGACCGATAGATACTAAGAAACACTGTAATGATGGGCGGTTTATATGAAGAAAAAAATTTATACAATAATTATGGTATTGTTTGCATCTGTATTGCTGGCACAGACTACTCAAAAATTAGATATTCCTGTCCAGTCTTTATATAGTAACCAGGTTAGAATAAAGGATATATATTTTAACAAAAGAGTTGATACAGCCGGGAAAGGAGATGTCCTGGAGGTTGAGGTGCTGTTTGAAAATTTAACTGATAATCCTATG
The DNA here is from genome assembly GCA_040756435.1 of Spirochaetota bacterium. NCBI lineage: Bacteria > Pseudomonadati > Spirochaetota > Spirochaetota bacterium. The sequence goes on from JBFLZD010000014.1 coordinate 34,687, forward strand.
GATATATATGTAAATGTTATTGCAACCTTTGAAAAAGAAGAAAAAACCACATCCAGTTTTGAGATGCCTATACCCGAAAAGGAGCGTATACGAAATTTTGTCCCCTATCCAGATGATGTGTCAAATTATGAATATACTGATGGCAAAGGTAAAAAAATATTTCAGGCGTATCCAAAAAATACAAAATCGGGGATTAATCCTTTAACAAATAAATTATATTCACTTCCGGTGAGGGATACTTTAGTTGTGCGTTCTTATCATGTATCTCCATATCGGAAAGACTTTGTATTTTTTAATTATGTTACGGTACTTGTTTTTGACAAGGATGGCAATCCCATCATGCACCAAGTATATGAACTGAAAGGTAAAAGGAAATAAAAAAAGGCGGCTAAAAACCGCCTTTTTTTAATATGCTACATGATTAAATAAGCTTTCGTGCCTTTAATGCAGCAATAACAATAGCAGCTATCTGCTCAGGTGTGAACTGGGCAATATTGAAAGTAAGGTCATATGATGCCGGGTCGTAAGCATCAAATTTGATATACTGAGTCATGAATTCATGACGTTGTTTATCTTTTTCTTCAATAAGCTTTTCAGCTGCAAGCCTGTCTCTAATCTTCTGGATTTCCATAACTTTCTGGATACGATATTGCAACGGAGCAACAAAACGTAGATGCAGTCCAAATCGTAATCCTTTTGTAATAATTACTGACCCCCTTCCCACCAGAATAGCGTTGCCATGGATTGCAAGTGAACGTATGGTGCTGGCAAGTTTCTGGAAAACAGCTGCCTGTGGTGGCAGGTCAGAAAGCATGGTCCGCCATAATTCGCTCATTTCCTCACGCTTTTTCGTGTCGATAGTTTCCACAATCTTTTCTGAAATGTTATACTGCTCTTCAATTTTGTTAATCAAATTTTTGTCATAGGTAATCCATTTGTCACTACGCTGTAAATCATTGAGGCTTTTGGCAATTGCTTCGGCAATATCATTTGCAAAACACCCATATTGCCTGGAAATAGTGATAAAGGGGCGGGGAATGTCTTCTTTTTCAATAACCTTTTTTTCAGACTCCCAGACCTTCATCTGGTTCTGGATCCAGCGTTCCAGTGTAGATTCTTTAATTGGGTTACTCATAATCAACTCCTATAATTGCTAAAATATAAGGGAACTTCTAAAAACTGTTATTTTGAATGTTCCCTTGTGGGCACTATATATGATAAAACCGCTTTCTATTGTATGGATAATTTCAGAAGAAAGCAGTTTTTAAAGGTGCCCATAAAAAATAATTATTATAATACCATAAAGAAAGCTCTTTTCCTCAGGGTATTTACAGCATAAAGGAAAAGGGCCTTTTTAAAAAATTAATCCAACTATCTAATAATGATATATTTTTTCAATTATTTTACTTTGCATATTGTACAATTTTTATTATTGAGAACACCATTATTTTTGTTATGTTTTTGGTACCATGTATATTTCACTTGACCTTAACCTTTATGCATGGGATAGTATTTTCATGTACAATGTTTATATTCAAAACCTGGAGTTACTATGAAAGCTATAATAATGGCAGGTGGCGAAGGAACAAGGCTTAGGCCTTTGACATGTAACAGGCCAAAACCAATGATACCGGTACTTAACCGGCCTGTAGTTGAATACTCAGTGTATTTGTTGAAACAGTATGGTATAGATGATATAACAATGAGTTTATTTTATCTTCCTGAAAATGTGGTTAATTATTTTGGAGATGGTACATTCTGGGAGGTTTCCATAGATTATAGTATTGAGGAATTACCTCTGGGGACTGCAGGGGGAGTAAAACTAGCTCTGAAAGATTATGATGACACATTTATGGTATTAAGTGGTGATGGGATCTATGATTTTAATTTGCAGGATATCATTGATTTTCATAAAAGGAACAAATCCCCGGTTACTATCGCCCTGACACATGTTCCTGACCCTATAGAGTATGGTATTGTTATTGCACGTGATGACGGCACTATAGAGAGGTTTCTGGAAAAGCCCTCATGGGGCGAGGTTTTCAGTGATACCGTTAATACCGGGCTCTATATCATTGAACCTGAGATTATGGAACGGTTTGTCCCCGCAAATGAAAAATTTGATTTTTCCTATGACCTTTTCCCTCTGTTACAGAAAAATACTATTCCTATTTATGGATATATTTCTGATGGTTACTGGTGTGATATAGGCAATCTGGAAGCGTACCGGAAAGTACATCAGGATATACTTAATGGTTTGGTAAAAATTACCTTCCCCGGGAAAAAAATTGGTGAAGATATATGGGCAGGCAAGGATGTGGAAATACATCCTGAAGCTAAAGTGTTGGGGCCTGTTGTATTGGGCAATTATGTAAAAATCAAAAAAGGCGCTGAGGTTTCTGAATATAGTGTCATTGGCGATAACACGGTAATCCATGAAAATGCTTCCGTGCGTAGAAGTGTGGTGCTGCATAATACCATTATTGGGACAAAGACAGAAATACGCGGTGCCATCATTGGCAAACGCAATGTTATTGAAGATACTGTCTCAATATATGAGGGTGCGGTAATCAGTGATGATTGTCAGATAGGCAGTAATGCTAAGGTTGCTTCGGGGATACGAATATGGCCGGAAAAAATAATTGACCATGGTACCCAGCTTAATTCTGACCTTATATGGGGTAAAACCGAAAAAAAGATTTTGTTTTCTGCTGAAGGTGTCTATGGATCATTTAATATAAAGATTACACCTGAATTTGCTGCAAAATTGGGTTCAGCTATTGGTGCTTTTTTGGGTAAGAATAAAAAAGTCATTGTTAGCCGGGATACCACACGAGCATCACGACTTATAAAACGTGCATTAACAGCCGGGCTTTTGTCAATGGGAGTGGAAGTATACGACCTGGAGATAGCAAGCATACCAATAAATAAATATTCTGTGGTTTATGAAAATGCAGACCTTGGAATTTATGTGCAGATTTCCCCACATACTGATTTACAGTTTAACTTGATAAAAATTTTTAATAAACAAGGGTTTGAACTAAATAATGTAGAAAGAAGGAAAATTGAAAATATATTTTTTAGAGGTGATTATCCACGGAGCAGTGCGTTTGAGGTTGGGAGGTTATATTATCCAACGCATAATGTTGAATCATATATTATGTTTGTTTCAAATTTTGTAAATAAAGCAATAATAGCCCAAAAACAATGTAATGTGATAGTTGACTGTTTTTATGGGACCACCACACATATTTTCCCTTCACTTTTAGCTGCATTTTCATGTACAGCCACTGTTCTAAGGGGGCAGATCCGTGAGTTCAACAGCACTGAAGAAATACGAAATGAAAGCAGGGATTCTATCAATGGGATCAAAAATCTTGCAAAATTGAATAATGAAATTGGTGTAATAGTTGGGCCACATGGGGAACAAATAACGGTAGTTGATGAAGAGGGAAACATTCTACAGTGGGATGACATATCAACGCTATTAGGATTATTATTTGTAAAATACAGGACAATAAAAGAACTCTGTATTCCTGTTATATCCTCATCCCGGCTGGAAAAAATTGCCAAAGAAAATAATGTGATACTCAAACGGGTACCTAAAACACAGGTATTTGAAGATGTGTTTGGAATGTTTTCTAAGAATTCTGAAACAGTGTATCCGCATAGCATTTATGAATATGATCCAATGATTGCCTTTTTGCTTTTGCTTGAACTTGTTGCATGGGAAGAAAAGAAATTATCCGAAATACGACGTGCATTGCCTGATACCAATATGAATCATATCGTGCTGCCATGCCCTGTTGATGCTAAGGCTGTGGTTATGAGGGAGATAGCTTCTACAGCAAATGGTCATGTGGAATTGATTGATGGTGTAAGAGTTGTCCATGATGACGGCTGGATTATAATTTTACCCGATACCTTACAGCCATCAGTGCATGTTTACTGTGAAGGGATAACCGATGAAGCGCGTGATAAACTAATTGATGATTACAGTATCAAGATAAAGAAAATAACTGCAAAATATGTATGAGGAATACCATGAAGCCATTAGTTAATCAGGACAGAATTGTTTCAACATTTATTGATCTGGCTAAGATTGCCTCTCCATCATGGGAAGAAAAGGGTGTTATAGAGTATATAAAACAAAAAGCGGATACATTAGGCGTTGAATGTGTATTGTACCCCTGTAACAATTCATACAATGTGTTGATCCGTGTTCCCGGGGATGAAAGCTATATTCCTGTTCTTTTTTCCTGTCATATGGACACGGTAACACCATGTGAAAATATTCAACCAATTATAAAAGATAATAAGATAGTTTCGGATGGGAAGACCATATTAGGTGCTGATGATAAATCGGCAATTGCAGCATTTCTGGAAGCAATAGCACTGGTAAAAGAATATGGTATACCACATGGCCATATTGAGTTTTTATTTTCATGTGCAGAGGAAGTTGGATTGTTTGGGGCAAAGGGATTTGATCTGTCATTGGTTAAGGCACAGTATGCATTTGTATTTGATAGTGATGGGTCAGTGGGGAAAATTATTGTGGCAGCACCCTATCATATTAGCATGAAAATTATTATTAAGGGGAAGGCTGCACATGCAGGCATGGAACCTGAAAAAGGGATTAATGCTATACGAGTACTATCAGAAATTATTGCTGCTATTCCCCATGGCAGGCTTGACAGAGAAACAACAGCAAATGTTGGAACAGTAAAAGGTGGACGGGCAACCAATATTGTTGCAGAGGAGGCCGAATGTACTCTTGAAACCCGTTCCCGCAAAAAAGCCAGAGTGCTTTCAGTAAAAAGGGAAATTGAAAGGACTGCAAAAACAATTGCACAGAAATATAAAGCAAAAGTAAAGATTGAAAGTACCATGGATTATGAAGGATACACCATCAGCGATAATGATCCAATCGTTTTAATTGCATCTAAAGCGTTAAAGAATATTGGCATAAAGTCGGCTCTGGCGGTTTCGGGTGGAGGCAGTGATACCAATATATTCAATGCGCATGGAATTAAAGCAATAAATCTTTCATCTGGCATGAGGCAGGTACATACCACAAAAGAATATATAATGATACAGGATCTTGTTAATGTAGCATCATTAGTGGTGTCAATTATCCAGAATGCAAAACACTGATATTATTTCCCGCATCCTAATTTTACTATAAAATATGCACCGCATACCAGTGTAAGTGGAAGTGTTAAAAAGTAGGTAAAAAGTTCGGGCATTTTCACCACATTAGGATGCAATACCTTTTTGCCAAAATATGAATAATGAAAGTACTGGGGATCTTTTGTGCGTTTGTATATATTTACTGCAATTTTTGTTTTTACATACAGCATCCCAAAAAAAATTACTCCGGATTCAATAAACAGTATACGTTCTAAATTAATTGCCTTAAGATCTTGCGGAAATAGTAAAATAAATACTGATAGAAATATCCCTAAAAAAATATTAATCATTGAAGTAAAAAGAAAGCCTTTGAAATCCTTATCCTGTTTTTTTGAAATATAGCTTATAATATAATAGACATGGACGGCCAGTGATATTTGCAGGATAATAATAAATGTTAGAACAATCATATATGCTCGTGTGTAATTATTGAATAATTATAACCCCGCTTCTTTTGGCGGGGGTTATACGGTATAATCTTTTGTAGTATACAAACTGGTAAGTACAAGTCAAGAAAATCATTGGACTGCATACAAACATTTACTTGTCTTTTTAATATAAGGCATGATACCATGAACTATCGCTTAAAAATGGATAATGGACCATGTGTGGACAACAATTTATTTATAATCTGTATGAACTGTTTCAGGAACAGGCACAAAAATTTCCTAAGGAAATTATGCTATATTATAACGGTGTGCCTGTGCTGTATAAAGACGCTCTAAGTAACGTGCATAAAATTGCACATGCACTGCGACGGCTTGGAGTGCATAGTGGTTCCACCGTGATTGTGCAAACCGGAAATACGCCATATTTTGTATATAGCTTTTTTGCCATTTTACAGTGCAATGCAATTCCTGTTCTGGTAAATCCTTTGGCCAGGCAGTTTGAATTGCACCATTATATTACTGTTACCCAACCTGCATGTATCATTACCACAAGCTTTATGGCTGACAGACTGATGCAGTATGGTATTGTCAGTGATAATCATGCTATCATTACCACAGATGAAAACAGTACCTATACATCCATGGATTCAATTGTTAGTGGAAATACTGGTGACAGCCACTATGTTCAGGAGAACAATGATGCTGCAGCAATAATATTTACTTCAGCAATGGATGGGTGTGCGTTAGGTGCAGTTTTAACCCATTATGGCATTTATCAAAGTGCAAAAGCAGTGGCTCAGATGATGCCTGGACACGCTCTTGTTTCAGTGGCCGTGCTTCCCTTATTTCATGCGTTTGGTCTTACCTCTTCGCTGGTGGTGCCACTTTTGAAAAATATCCCTATTGAGTTAGTTGAAAAATTTTCACTAAAAAAATTGATGCGGGTACTGTCCAATAATGAAGTCAGGTCATTTGTTGGAGTGCCGGCCATGTATGCCATCATGAAAGGGCTCTTTGAGCGTAATAACAATTTTGAGCATGTGCAGTTATGGGTCAGCGGTGGCGATTATCTACCCCTTACTCTTCAGAAATGGTATGCTGAGCGGCAGGTGGATATACGCCAGGGGTATGGATTAACTGAAGCCTCGCCCATTGTAAGCTGGAATATGCCAGGAATTGACAATAAAATTGGCTCTATAGGAAAACCAATGCCTTATAATGAGGTTCGTGTGGTGGACAATAATGGCAGTAATGTACCTGCTGGCGTTCATGGGGAAATTATTGTGAAGGGAATGAATGTGATACACAATTACTATCATAATCCGCAAAAAACCAAAGAATATATTAAAGATGGATGGTTGTATACCGGTGATATTGGGTATTATGATAATGATGGCTATTTGTTTATTTCCGGGAGAAAAAAGGATATGGTATTAAGAAATGGATACAATGTATATCCTAAAGAGGTGGAGCGGTTACTATCATATCACCCTGATATAGCAAGTGTACGGGTATCAGGACATGTTGAATTTCTGGGCGATAGTACCAGAGAGCGGCTTATTGCTCGTATAAAGCCAAAACAGAGTACAGTATTATCCCCGGATAAGCTCAAGCTATGGTGCAGTGAGAATATTTCCATATATAAAATTCCTGATGAGATAGTAATAGAATAAAAAAAAGAGGTAATCGGGCGATTACCTCTAGCTCTACAAAAGCATAGCGGAATACTTTGGAAGGAAATTGTTGTGTACCAGGATTTTCCCAGCTCACTATTATATATAAGCAAATCGTATGCCAGCGTCAAGTAAAAAATTTGTAATTTTTTATAAAAACAGAAATTTTTTTTAATTTTAAGCATATTTAATACAATTTTAAAGAATATTTAGCAATTTAAGGTGAAAAAAAAGACTTCCAAAGCTTAATATATGTACAAGAAGCCTTATAATGTCATATTTTTATAGTGGATTAATACGTTTTATCCATACAAGTGTATGGAATTTCGGACATATGTTTAGTATACCGTACATACGGACTATTTTATTCAATGTGATGAATATATTTTCAATGAGATGAAATCATTAACGCAAGAAATTGCACTGAATTAGGGCCTGTTACCATAAAAGATTTTATTTTAGAATACAAGTTTTTTAAAAAAATGATGGGTGAGGATAGGTGCAGATTCAAGAATAAAGGACAACACAAAATAAAAAATATTTTTTTGGCAATTTCTTTTGTTGTCACATGGACAAACGAAATTGCATAGTGGGATAAGGGCAATCCTTTATAAATTGCATCTAAAGAGGAAAATTAATCTTGATAATGTATATATGAATAACTGTACGTCCACGGAAGTCTAAATGATGCGCTTCTAACGTGAAGTTACAGATAATACAAAGCACATACAAAATAATTGCTTGACTAATGAATTTTTGTTCCATACTATTTTGGAAAAGAAAGAGGTAAAGGTATGCAACAACTCATATCTAAAAAAGGTGATTTGCTTGATACAAATGGTCAACTCATAGAAAAAGGTTATTCAACCACCCTTGTGAGGACGTATAATCCTGAACATGTTTCCCTGTATCCTGTTTCCTGGTTAAACAAATTACGTATCAAGGAGTGGGATTATTATGGCATAACCACTAAAGATTATTTTGTTTCAGCTACTATCTCACATATTGGATATGCAGGGCTTGTGTTTGTGTATTTTATTGATTTTAAAACAAAACAGTATATTGAAGATACACTCATAACGCCACTAGGTAAAGGGTTTACGCTTGGGCGGTCAAGTGATGACGATAGTTACTTTAAAAAAGATGATATAACCTTTGCTTTCCGAAAAAAGGGTATTGAACGTGAGATATATGTTAGCTGGCCTCAATTTGGTAAAGGGAAGGGTTTTCACGCACACTGGATAATACGGCAAACACCACACGATTCAATCGTTATGATGACACCTATTGGAAAGAAACGATTTTACTACAATCAAAAAATTAACTGCATGCCTGCGCGTGGTGCGTTTTTACTGGGTGAACAGGAATATGGCTTTGACTTTGGTAAGGCACTGGCAACGTTAGATTGGGGAAGAGGTGTGTGGGAATATAAAAGCTTCTGGAATTGGGCAAGTGCTTCATGGTTTTTACCTGATGGGACTCCGTTTGGTTTAAATTTAGGTCAAGGTTTTGGTGATTTATCATATGCCACAGAAAATTGTTTCTTTATCAATGGGCGTATTCATAAATTAGATACGGTCACATTTAATTATGATAATACAAATTTTATGAAACCCTGGTATTTTGGATCCAATGATGGCAGGTTGAGTTTAACGTTTTCACCTTTTTTTGAAAGAATAGCAACATCCAACCTTCTGGTTATAACAAGTGAGGTGCATCAGCTGTTTGGTATATACAATGGCTTTGTTATCGATAACAGCGGTAAAAAAATACAGGTAACCAACATTATTGGATGGGCCGAAGAACATCATGCACGGTGGTGAGGGAGGATATATGTCAGGATATTTTACGGTGCATTTACCATCGTTTTCATTGATGCATGTGCACTGGGCTATTGATAATGAATACTGGGATACTATTGTTTCAAACGCGGTAACTGATGTATATGGTGATCCAGTGTTATTCATACGAATTGTCAAATTGCATGGGAACCAGTGGATACAGGATCAGCAGATTGATGTTTTTGGAAGAAATAATCATTGGATTGTTTCCGTTGGAGATCATCTTCACGGTTGTGTTATCAAAGTAATGCTTATGACAGCAATAGAAGGAAAAGGCGATGAGATTATATTTGAATCCGATGCTATTACGCTGCCTCTTTCTCCTGAAAACCTGAAAGACACCATCCCAACATTTACACAGGAAATTCGTAGGTTAAATACTATTGATTTGGCTGATGAAAAGCGCCTTTCTTCATGATTGATAATCAAGCCAGTGCAACAAAACTTTGCATCATACTGCATGCGCATCTTCCGTATGTCAGGAATCCTCAAGCTACATTGCCGCTGGAAGAAGTCTGGTTGTATCAGAATATAGCAGAATGCTATATCCCGCTTATTCACATGTGCCAAAGACTTAATCAAAAGCATATAATACCTTCAATTGCCCTGTCAATAAGCCCCACCTTACTTACCATGTTGCAGCAATCATACTATCATAAGCGTTTTAGAAAATGGGCGCATTCACTTCTTGATGCCATTACCCTACTAAAAAAAAAGAATATAAAGGCTCATGGCGCTCTTGATTTTTATACAACGTTTATAACCAATTCCCTTTCTTTTTTTGAAGACATACATGGGAAATGTGCTGATGCTTTTGGCAAATTGTTTTATAACAATTCCATTGAATTACTGACAACTGCAGGAACACACCCTTTTTTCCCTTTATATAGAACATATCCTTCATTTCAGAAACTTGAGATCATTACTGGAATTGATTCATTTACAACAAAATTTGGGAAATCACCACGGGGGTTCTGGCTGCCTGAGTTAGGATACCATGCAGGGATTGACCGGTATCTGCGTCAGAATTCAATAGACTATACCATTGTTAATGATACAGGTGTTTTATTAGCTCAAAATATTCCGCAAACAGGAAATTTTTTTCCACTGAAAACGCAAACAGGTTTAGTTTTGTTTCCCCGAGATGCGGTTTTATCCATGAAGATATGGTCATCGCATCAGGGATATCCAGGGAATCCTGCTTACAGAGAGTTTCATCACGATGCAATGTATGAATTGCAGGAACTATCGCCCAATTATGAACATAGACTATTGGGTTTAAAAATTTATGCGATAAGCGGAAGCAACCATAAAGATTATTATGACCCACAGAAAGCTATGGTCGTTGTGCGCCAGCAGGTTGATGATTTTATTGATGCTATACTAACACGCGCACAGGAGGTTGAATGCATTATAAAACGAAAACCCGTATTTGTGTTACCATTTGATGCAGAGTTGTTTGGTCATTGGTGGTTTGAAGGCCCGGTATTTTTAGAGATGCTTTTGGAAACCATTGCTTCCCGGGATGATATGATGTGCGTGATGCCCCATGAGCTTTTAGAGTATGATATGGAAATTTTTGAACCGGTGGAATCATCATGGGGCAGAGGGAATGATTTTTCTACCTGGTACAATGCAAGGGTGCGACACACCGTGGTGAAATTAGAAGAATTGCTGTACAGATTTGATAAAGCACTTCACAGTAATGATGAAGCGTTACAGCAGTGCGCACGGGAACTTATGCTTGCTTCTTCATCGGATTGGCAGTTTATGATTTCAACAGGAAACTATGCTGACTATGCACGTATGCGCTTTGAGGAACACTCTGCTGCTGCAGAAGCAATTATGGATATGATGGAAAAAAAGATAACCAACAATACCTATATAAATGAACGATTTGAAAAATATCCTCTATTTGAGAATATTGGCTCACTTCTCCTCAGGCTTGTGCAGCAATAAAACTTTTAACAGTATGATAGTAGTACTCAAATGGCGGTGGGGATGGTGGCAGATCTTTTATAATAAGCTTACGTGCCCACCTGCGTTCGGTTTGCTCACACAGGTCTTTTATTGTTCTGCCAGAAAGGGAGTGGCTTGCTGTTGCCAGTTTTACAAGCTCTTCAGGTGCAAGGTGTTTTGCATAGTTTCCAAAAATGCTTGCACGCTCCTGTTCCCCAGGTAATGGGAAATGAATAGTTTGATCAAATCGTGAAATGAGAGCATGATCTAAATCCTGCTTCCGGTTGGTGGCTCCAATCACTATAGTATTGGTGATAGCACCTATACCATCAAGTCGCCGCAGAAGCACCGATAAAATACGGCGTGTGGCTTCGTACATATTCTGATCCCGTGAACCTGCCAGTGAATCGATCTCATCGATGAATAAAATTGATCCACCCAAGTCATCACATGCATCAAAAATAGCTGCCAGATTTTGTGATGACTGTCCGTACCATTTAGACATGATTGATTCCACCGGTACATACACCAGAGGGACCTGAACCTCTTTTGCTATAATTCGAGCAATAGTGGTTTTTCCTACGCCAGGAGGTCCTTCAAAGAGTATTGCTTTGGGCCTGTTGGTTTCAAATGTTTTGCGTGTGATTTCGGCAATGCTGTCATATACTTTTGGGTTTTTGAGTGGCAGGATTATGGATTCGCGTATGGTACGTTTAACTTCCTCATAGCCAGCGATATAATTCCAGTCAAGACCACCTGCATCGGTATAGACTGATGCTCCATGTTTTATAAGCCGTATCACAGGGTTTTCTTTTGCTTGTGAATAGGCTTTGTAAACCAGAGCAATGAAGCAATGTATTTCTTCCTGTGAAAGGTTACCTTTTTTGGTGCATTCAATCTTAAAGTTTGTCGTTAGCCCTGAAAATTCGATTTTAAGGTTATCAAAGATATTCTCGGTTTTAAAAAGATTTTTATTTAAAGCCTGCACTGCATAATAGCCATCCGAAAATGCATGAATGCGTATGTGTTCTAAATGGTCTTTAATAATGCCCAAACACTGTATTATCAGTGCAGGCGATAGTTCCGGAATTGAAACACTTATTTTAGTAAAACCTTTTTCAAAACCAATGTAGGGTTCACTCACGATAATGTTGCTTTTAATTGACAACTCCTCCAGCGCGCGGTTAATCTGAGTTTTCATCTGGTCAAAAGAGATGGTGTCAATTTCATTATTCATGGTTGCAATTGCCATGTTCACCCTTGTTTTATTACTGTAAAATTTAAGCTAATGCCCCTCCATCAATGACAATGGTAGATCCTGTGGTATAGCTTGCAGCATCAGAAACCAGGTATAATACTGCTCCTGTCATTTCCTGAGGGGAAGCAACACGCTTCATTGGTATTGTCGGCAGAATCATATTTAAAATTTCCTGATTTTGTGTCATAACCGATGAAAATTTTGTTTCAGTAAGACCTGGCAGGATTGCATTCACACGGACATTAAATGGGGCAAGTTCTTTGGCAAAGGATTTTGTCATAGCTATGACCCCTGCTTTTGTAATTGAATATATTCCCTGGAATGGTGCTGGACGTATTCCATTAATAGAAGCAACGTTAACAATGGAACCGCCACCATTTTTTATCATGAGATTTGCTGCATACTGGCTTGCAAAGAAATACCCTTTAAGGTTTACATCCACTGTTTTATCCCATGCATCCGGGGTTGCATGTAAAACATCGCCAAAAAATGGATTGGTTGCGGCATTATTTATCAGTATATCAAGCTTACCGTATTGTTCCTCCACAACCTTGAATAGGTTCTGTATATCTTCTAATTTGCCAACATGGCAGGCAACGGCATGTGCTTTGCCACCCTGTGATTCAATTTCCTGTTGTACTTTTTTTAAATCTTCAATCTTTCTGCTGGTGCAGTAAACAACAGCGCCGTGCGCTGCCAATGTTTGGGCTATTGCCTGGCCAATCCCTCTGCTTGCACCAGTTACTATCGCTATTTTACCCGTTAAATCAAATGTAAGTTTGCTCATAAAACCTCCCTTATTGAATATTATCGTATACACCCCTACATTGGGGTTAATGTTCGTCAAGTTATTTGTACAGTATAGTACTCTGTAGATACGGGATATTCAACAATATTAATTTGTTGTATAAAAAGTTAACAAAAAAATGTATAACACCCATTCATTTTTATATTGCAAAATATGTGTAGTATGTCGTAATGCAGAAAAAACATATTGAGGTGTCATTATGGGTCCGCTGGAAAAACTCATTAATCCTTCATCAATAGCCATTGTGGGTGCTAGCAACAATCCCTTAAAAATGGCTACCATGCACCTTTTAAGTATTATGAAAGATGGCTTTACAGGAAAAATATTTCCTGTTCATCCAAAGGAAGATTTTGTATTTGGGTTAAAAGCTTATAAAAGCCCTCTTGATCTTCCTGAAGCTCCTGATTGTGCCATATTTGTAATTCCAGCTACAGGTATTCCTGCAACACTGGATGCATTTGGCACAATTGGCACTAAGCGTGCAATCATTATTAGTGCTGGCTTTAAAGAAGTTGGTGAAGAAGGAAAGAAGCTGGAAGAAGAAGTTAAAGCCATTGCCGCAAAGCATGGTATACGTTTTTTGGGGCCTAATTGTATGGGGTTAATAAATTCAGAAATAGCTCTCAATACAACAGTAATGGCATATACTGCAAAACCTGGCTCATTAGGATTTGCCTCACAAAGCGGGACATATATAACACAATCAATCATGTATCTGAAGCATCACGGGATTTGCTTCAGCAAAGCACTGAGTGTTGGTAATGAAGCTGATATCTCAATTATTGATGCGCTTGAATTCCTGGGTAATGACGAACAGACCAGGGCAATTTCACTGTATATTGAAGGTATTCGGGATGTGCCACGTTTTCTGGAAGTGGCATCAAATATTACGCCCAAAAAACCTGTCATAGCACAATATGTTGGCGGATCTACTGCTGGGGCACGGGCTGGTTCCAGTCATACCGGTGCAATGGCAGGGCCTGATTATCTATATGAAGGTCTCTTCAAGCAGGCTGGCATAATCAGAGTTTATTCTGTTGAGGAACTGTATATGCACGGACACGTGCTTGCAACCCAGCCGAGACTCAAAGGAAATCGTGTTGGTATTATTACAAACTCAGGAGGTCCGGGGACATCAATGGCCAACACCTGCGAAAAGGAGGGTTTTACTGTACCTCCATTCAGCCGTCAGTTGCAGGAAAAAATAAAACCATTGATACCACCACATGCGCCGGCAGGAAATCCTGTAGATATTACATTCAATCTGGATTTAGATGTGCTGACAATTAAAATACCTGAGCTTGCAATACAGAGTGGGGAGGTTGATGCCCTTTGTATTCATGGTGCTTTTAGAAAAGGTTTTATAGAATGCATATTCCCTCACGTGCAACAGGCATTACATTTAGATAAACCTGAAGATGTGCTGGGGTTTTTACCAAGTGATCTAGATACTCCTGGTATTATTCCCTATAAGTATGGTATTCCAATAGTTATGTCATCGTTTTTTGATTATCAGGATGATTTTACAGTTGCAATGCAGGAAAAAGGTGTGCCTGTATTTGACAGCCCGGAAAAAGCTGCAAAAGCACTGGCAGTATTATTACGATATAAAGAAGTTACACAGCGGCTTCCCTATGAAAAGGTTGCATTGCCAGAAGTCAATCCACAGGCTTCGGCAATCATTCAAAAAGCATTGAAGAACAAACAGAAAGCACTGGATGAACATGCTGCAAAGACACTATTAGCTTTGTATGGCATTCCAATTCCTGATGAAACACTTATTGGATCTAAAGAAGAATTAGATGTAGTTGTTGATTCATTGAAATATCCTGTAGTAATGAAAGCCTGTCATCCTGATATAATGCATAAGACTGAAAAGGGGCTGGTAATTCTGCCTATTAAAAACAGTGCAGATGCAAAAGTTGCATTTAATGAAATACAAAAGCGTGCAGGTTTTGAAACACCAATTTTAGTATATCCTTTGGTTGAAGGCAAACGGGAATTCATGGCAGGAGCAATACATCAGAAAGGCTTTGGCAAAGCTGTTCTTTTTGGATTAGGAGGAATTTTTACGGAAGCATTAAAAGATATTACGTTCAGAGTGGCTCCACTTTCAAAACGAGATGCATTTGAGATGCTTAATGATATACACGCTAAAACACTGTTAGGCAAATTCAGGAATGAAGATGAAGTGGATGCATCTTCATTAGCTAATCTTCTGTACATAGTGAGTGCTGTACCATTGTTGCATCCAGAAATTTCGGAAATAGATTGCAACCCAATAATTATCAGTGGAAGTAAGCCTGTTGTTATTGATGCTCTGGTGGTATTGAATAATTAACTATGGATATAAAATTACCATTATCTGTGCGGATTCGATTATTATTGAAACGCTATTTAGAAGCGCTTAATATGGAACGCAGGGTGGTGCTTCCTCGCTATGAACCTGATTACAAACCTAAATGGGGTGTTATAAGTATACTTTTTGCTACAACATTTTTAACAACATCAATTGCTGGCTCTGCTGGCGGAGATACGCTTTTGGAAATAATTATTAATGGCTTGCCGTTTTCAATTTCCCTTTTAGGCATATTAATGGCTCATGAAATGGGGCATTATTTTGCTGCACGCTATTTTAATGTTATTGCAACACCACCATATTTTATTCCTTTTCCTTCCATTGTGGGCACAATGGGCGCAGTTATTCGCATTAAATCGCCAATACCGGACAAACGAGCATTGTTATATATAGGTGCAATGGGGCCAATATCTGGGTTTATACTAAGTTGTATAATTACCATAATCGGGCTGTATCAGTCTACAGTACAACCTCTTCCACAACCAGCACCTGATGCTATTATTCCAATATTTGGTGATTCATTACTGTACTATCTCTTTACTAAATTGATTCATGGTACCATTCCTCCCGGTAGCGATGTTCATCTTTCGCCTCTTGCATGGGCTGGTTGGATTGGTTTTTTAGTTACCAATTTAAACCTTATGCCTATTGGTCAACTTGATGGCAGCCATATTATCTATGCATTGTTTGGTGAAAAGCAACGATATGCAGGATGGGTCTTTTTTGTAGTATTATTCTTTTTAGCACTATTGTGGCCGGGATGGGCAGTATGGATTATCCTTACCCTTACGTTGCTTATGATAGGACATCCATATATTCCTGATGGCATGCCATTGAATATCTGGGAACGGTGTATGGGGTATATGTGTGTTATCATCTTTATTCTTACGTTTATACCGGTGCCAGTAAGTATTTTAGGACAATAGTTAAATTTTATATTTGGAGGTATACATGCCACTGTATGAAATTAATGGGAGGAAACCAATAATAGGAGAGGGAACCTGGATAGCTCCTTCAGCAGAGATCATTGGTGATGTCAGAATTGGTAAGCGCTGCTATATAGGGTTTGGGGCAATTATACGAGGTGATTATGGCACCATAATAATTGGTGATGAAACTGCCATTGAGGAAGGATGCATGATTCATGCGCGTCCTATGCAACTGGTACAGATTGGCAATCGCGTAACGGTTGGTCATATGGTTATGATACACGGTTCTATCATCATGGACAATGCTGTAATTGGGATGCATGCAACATTAAGTGATAATGCAGAGATAGGTGAATGGGCTATTATAGCTGAACATGCTCTGGTGGTAAACAAACAAAAAATTCCCGGTTATAAAGTGTATGGTGGAGTACCAGCAAAAGAGATAGGTGATGTGTTACAGAAACATATGGATATATGGAATGCCGGCAAGCAGGTATATGTTGATTTGACCTATCAGTACCCCCAATCATTCAAGAGGATAGATTAAATAAAAAAGGCGTCGCCATAAAGGGACGCCTTTTTTTTCATATCATTATTCTTATTTTTCCATTGATTCCCATACATATTCAGCTAAATCAAATGTTTGCAGATTCTGAATGTCAAGCTCGTTGGCACCGTCAGAAAGCATGGTAAGGCAGAATGGACATGCAGTACCAATCTTTGTTGCACCAGTAGCCTGTGCATCCTTTGTTCTGAATTGATTAATACGGGTACCTAAATGCTCTTCAATCCACATACGAGCACCGCCAGCACCGCAGCAGAAGCTACGCTGGTGGTTTCTGCTCATTTCAACGAAGTTAGTGCCAGGTATAGCTTTAATTATATTTCGTGGCTGGTCATATATCTCATTATATCGACCCAGGAAGCATGAATCGTGATAGGTGATAGTTTCATTAAGAGGTTTTGACAGCCGGATCTTGCCTAATTTAATAAGATCCATGATAACCTCTGTGTGATGATATACTTCATAATTGACTTCTAACGGATTACCACTTGAATCAACACCCACTTTAGCAAATTTGGGATATTCTTTCTTGAGCATGTTATATCCATGTGGGCAGGTAGTGATAATCTTTTTTACACCATAGTTTTTAAATGTTTCTAAGTTTTGTGCTGCCAGTGAATGGAACAGGTATTCATTTCCTGCACGCATTGCTGAATCACCACAACATGCTTCTTCGGCACCAAGGATACCTACTTTGTATCCTGCAGCCTTCAGTATCTTACAAAGAGCTATCGCCACTTTCTGATTACGTTTGTCATACGATGCAGCACATCCAACGTAATAGAGAAAATCTACATCCGGATCTTCAGCTAATGTTTTAACACCTAAATCTTCAGTGACCCAATCACCACGGGCTGCAAATGCAAATCCGTAAGGATTGGAGTTGTTTTCCATATTGCTAAATGAAGTCTGCAATTCAGGAGCCATCTTACCTTCCATGAGGACCTGATAGCGACGCATATCATTTATTTTTGGTACATGCTCAATCTGAACCGGGCAGTTTTCCATACATGCAGCGCAGTTAGTACATGACCAGATTTCATCTTCCAGCACATGTTCACCAATTAATGCTTTGGATTCAACTGTAGCGGGGTCTTCAGCAACAAGCAGTTTTGGGATACGTTCATCCATTGCTGCCTTTACATCATTGACAATCTTTTTTGGAGATAGTGGCTTTTCAGTTAAATATGCCGGGCAATTGTCCTGACAGCGTCCACAACGGGTACATGCATCACCGTCCATAAGCTGTTTCCAGGTAAAATGCTCAACAGTTCCCACACCAAACGACTCTGCTGTTTCAAACTCCTGGGGACTGATGATTGGCATTGCAAATTTTGTTTTTGGGCTTTCATTATCTAAATTCTGGAAGTAGACATTAAGCATGGTAATAAGCACGTGGCCTAATTTATCAGTTGCTATCAACCCAATGAATGTAAAAGCGCCAATCATATGAAGCCACCAGTTGATATAGTGGGTTACCTCAAGTGTAGGGATGCTGATCCATCCAAAGAGGTGAGCCAGCGTATAGCCAACAGGTGACCAGACTTCAAATGTTGGGAAGCCGGTGATTGCAATTCTTAATGACTCATTAAGAAAACCTGTAAGGATAATAAATGCAATGAGTACCAGCGCAAATGTGTCGATTGGCTTGGTATCAAGACGGCTTGGCTTCACCTTATATCTGCGCCAGAAAGCCATGACCAGTCCAACAATAACAGCAACGCCAAACACATCGCCAGCCAGTGACCACAATAGATAAGCATCTCCCACCAAAAATTTGAAATGGAAGAATAGTTCAGTAACGTCTTCCTGTATAAGTATGATGAACGTTACGATGAACAACCCAACAAATCCGTAGAACAGGGAAGCATGCATTATACCTGCATATTTTTCCCTCAGTACTTTCTTCTGTAAAAAGACATATTTGAGGAGTGCGATAATCCTTTTTTCGTGAAAATCGGTTCTCAGTTCTGGTTTACCCTTTCTCCAGATTCTCACTCGTTGAATTAAACTGTACAGAATATATACACCTGCGATAATTAAAAAGATATATACACCCCATCTCATGAAACCATGCATGCCACCAACATTAAAGTATGATTCCCTGGTAATCTGGTCGACAGGCAGGTCATATAAACTTGAAAGGCTCATGTATAACCCTCCTTACCCTTGAAAATGATTGCACATATTCATTTTACAACAATACTTTAATAGTTGAAGTCCTTGTCAACACTATTTTAAATAAAATAGTAACTCAGGAATGATTGATTAGCAACCAGTGATATTATAGAAATGGCTTTATTCAGATATTCGTAAAAATAGTTTGACTTGTCCATTGATTTATTGTACAGTATCTACTATATAACTCTCTACAAAAATTATTACAAAATACGAGGTTCAACTATGAAACGACATGTTTTTTGGATAGCGTTGTTGGTAATTATTTCATTTGTTGCCTGTGGTGGTTCCAAACCACAGCAAAAAGCGTCTAAAGCAGGATGTGAAATGTGTGGCGAGGCTGATGGTTTTGCTGCAATATTTGATAATGATATTGCACTGGCACGTGACAGGGCAATTGATGATGCTATGAATAAGCTGGTTAAAATGAAGTTGGGTACAACTGTCGAAGGCCGTGCAATTGTTGAGGATTATGCACTGGTGGAATCAATAGTTGAAGCAAAATCCACAGGGATGGTGCGTAACTGGAAGGTTATTAAAGAAGGTTCTCAGGAAGGTGCTTATACTGTAAGAATATATGGTGAAGTGTACCCACAGGCTGTTAATGATACTATTGAAGCTACATTGAAAAATTATGGTCGTCCAAAGTTTATGATCCTGGTCCGTGAAACATTTGAGGGTCAGCAAAATGAACCGGGCTTCACCGTAACGGAACTTACCATGATGGAAATTATGCAGAATGCTGGTTTTGAGTTTGTGGATGCAGCTACTGTACAGCAGTTGATAAAAAAAGACAGAGCAAAGATGATGCAGGCAATGCAGGGTCAGGTGGGTGGAAATGTTCAGGAATTGCTCCTTGATGATGTGGGAGCTGAATGTATTATCGTAGGTGATGTGAAGACAACTGACCAATCAGCGGTATTGAAGCAGTATTCAGCAAACATGAAATCAAAGCAGGCAATCCTTAATTTAAAGGCTATTGATGTGTATACTGGCAGTATCCTGGCATCTACCAGTGTGAATATGCCAGGCGCTCATATAGATGATGCAACTGCTTCTAAAACAGCAATCCAGCGTGCTCTGATAAAGATTTTAGGCAGCACTGATGAAGAAACCGGGAAGTTTAAATCGGGACCGTTTATGAATCAGATTACCAAAAAGTTTTTACTGGCGGCAACGCATAGAATGATTACACTGAATATAGTAGGACTGGACTACAATGGTCTTACAAAATTCAGGGATATTTTGCAGAACAGAATACGAGGTATCCAGAAAGTTTACGTAAGGGGACAGGCGGGAAAACAGTCAAAGATAGATGTTGAGTTTGCGGGAAAAACAACTGATCTTGCTGATGAACTTGTTGGCAAAGCAAATAGTATTGGATTCAAGATAGAGATTAAAGAATCCTACCCAAATAAAATTATGATGGTTGTGCAGAAAATGTAATCTGATGCATTACACAATACAATTTCTACAGAGAGGTGCCCCAAAAGGCACCTCTTTGCAATGACTTTTGCCGTCTTGTCATTGCAAGATCGAAGTTCCGTGGCAATCCATTTTCCTGTCATTGCGAGGAGCGTCAGCGACGAAGCAATCTTGCTTTTCGTAGTATTGAGATTGCTTCACTTCGACAAGTGGTTGCTGAGCTCGTCGAAGCACTCAGTGCAAGCGCTACGCTCGCAATGACTTTGCACTCGCTTCATTGATAGCCCCACTGTTTGTTTTGGGACACCCTCTTAATTTTTGTTGACATTTTGTTTTAAGTATCAGTAATATTAAGAAGATAGAACGCAGCAAATATATTGCATCACATACTGTTGTGATGAAGATCATACAATATTTTTGTAGGAGCTTTTGATGGATATGCAAGAAAAGCAACCTGAACGTATTCTGGTTATGGATGAAATAGCATCTATTTTAACCAGCGATAATATTGTCAAAGCCCTGGCAAATTATAATGCTGGCACACCTGAAAAAGAACATGCTATAGAATTTGTGAAAGCCCATTACAATTTTATAAAGGAGATAGTTTCTAATGATATAAACCGAAAAGTTGTCCGATCTGATTTTGAGATAAAGGATTTAGTAGCCCATGTAAACGCACTTATGCAGCATAAAGATGAGTATATCTTTACTACGCTGGTTGTCAATTCCCCTAAGCATTATCAGCAGGTTCAAAAAGAAGTGTTGCAGGAAATGAGCAAAGAGGAAAAAGAAAAACAAAATTAATATATTGTACTTTTCATATAACAACAATACATGCATTGTGTTATACTGTATTTACACTACCTAGGGAAGATTGATACATCTAATGATGTTTATACAATTATTCCAGAGATAATATGAGATCCAGTTCCAGAGTTTCAGTAACTTCAAAACACAAAATAACACAGCTTCCCTGGAAATTTTTCTCAAACCCCGAATCCGACTGTGAAATAGTATATAACGGGTATCGCAAAAAGGTAGAGGGGCTACTTGCCTGGACACTGAATGTTACATCCCGAATGGTATCAGCAATTGCATAGCGGGTAATGTTGTTCATCTGTCCTACGCTGTCCAGATACGATTCCTCTTCAGCCATACCTTCAACAATGTAGTGACACTCCTTCACGTGAGGTGCACGCATATTGACATTACATTCTATGCCCACAACACCGTTAAACCCACTAATGTCATAGTGAATGGATATGGCAGGATCAGTATCATGAACATGAATAGTTTTTCTTATTGATGGTAATGCATTACTGGAACTATCGCTTATAATACTATTATTATGTATTGCATACATATAGGGGTATTGCGAGCAATCAGTATAGTGCAGGGAGTTAAACATAAGCTCATCTGCAGAAGGCATGGCTGAAAATAAAAGCTCCTTACATGAATATCGCCGAGAGCTGTCATATACAAGATAGCGCTTGAGGCCTTTTTCTTTCACCGTTACCATATCATGAATGGATTTAACAGTATCATTATTTAGCTCATCTTCATTAAGCTCAGCCAATAGCTGATGATATGCTTCTTTGCGACGGGCAATAACATCAAAAGCATTGACTTTTTTGGTTCGGTTACTAAATTCAGAAATTGAAGCACCTAAAGCAGGATTGATAATTATACTACAGGATTTGTTGCGAATAAAAATCTGCTCTGAGCCTTCATTGCGGAAATCACCGGTTACTATCTCCGGTTTCTTTAATTTTTTTTCATTACATACCTGTTCTTCACTTGCAAGGATGTGCTCATACAGGGCGCCTCTGAGGTGTGTAAGATAGATACCGCCAAAGAGTCCATGCCAGTATGCGCAGTTGCACTGAGCTTTATACAATTCAAGTTTTGCCTGTGAAAGGTCTTTGCCGGTTTTCATCTCTAAGGTAGTTATTTCCCGTGAAAGATACAGCGTGCGTTTATTGATGGCATTTGATTCAGGGTATTTGTTTAAAAAGTTATTCCATACTCCTCCCTTTAAAAACGGATAAAACTCTGCTTCCCTGCCGGCAGATTTTATTTCATTATGTATCCTGACAAGTTCCGCAGCGCTTTCGGCAGGAAGTGCCCATTCTGACATTTCATAGTAGCTTCCCTGTGTAAGGTATACCCTATCAATAGGCGAGTGCGTTTTAATATAATCTTTTGGATGTATCAGTGTGATGAAGTCTTCTTTCAAGATTGCTTCTATGAAATTCTGCAGCCATTTCTCTTCAAAGACCCATTGATAGGTGTGGGGCCAAACACCAAATTTTTCACCATCATCACCATAGACAAATGCACAGTTACCGTATTTATCACACTGACGTTTGAAATAATCTATTGTTTCATGAGGAAGCTTAAATGGAATAGAATAGCGTAAAAATTTGTCTATGGGGAAAACGCGTAAGGGGCGCAACAAACGTTCGGTTATATAATACCCATACAATTTGCTTTCGGGTATTCCTGCATAGCGGAAATGGATGTCGTCAAGGAGCGTATACTGTAATTTAAAGTCATATACCAGCTGAGGTATATCTGGGTCCCATACTCGCTCAGCTGTCCAGAACCCTACAGGTTCGGTGCCAAAGCGCTTTTTACAGAAACTCTGCATGAGCGAGATATGGCCATGGATATCGTCTTCACTGATGATTGAAAAAATTGGTTCGTAGAAACCACCGCTAATAATCTCAACCTGACCGCGTTTAACCATCTGTGCCAGCATGTCGCAGTATGTTGGATCATGATGTTCAATCCATTCAAGCAGGGGTCCGGAATTATGTATTGCAAATTTAAATTCAGGGTATTGATACAAAAGGTCAAGAGTTTTGCGGTAACAATCGTTATATGCCCATTCAAACACATGATCAAA
Source organism: Spirochaetota bacterium (assembly GCA_040756435.1). Classification (NCBI taxonomy): domain Bacteria; kingdom Pseudomonadati; phylum Spirochaetota; species Spirochaetota bacterium. The sequence continues at coordinate 58,169 of JBFLZD010000014.1, forward strand.
ATTACCAACAGGCTGATGGTTATGCAGGCAAAAAATAAAATTACATTCCACGGAATTTCCTCCCCAACTAACAATTCATAAGGATTCAATTAATCTATCACGGAAAAAGTGGTTTGCTATAATTTTATTGCAGATAGCCTTTAGGTATCACAACAATGCCTTCTGGGCTAACAGTAAAATGTTTTTTATCCTCTTCAAGATTGTACCCAATTTGCATGTGTTCTGGTATGTGATTGTCTTTATCAATGATGGCATTTCGTATTTTTACATATCGACCAATGGTAGAACCATGCATAATGATGCTGCCCTTCACTTCTGAGAAACTGTTAACTTTAACTCCTGGAGATATAACCGAGTCTTCCACGTATCCTCCGCTTATAATTGCGCCATTGGCAACCAATGAGTTTATTGCAATACCTCTTCTACCTTCTTCATTATGAATGAATTTTGCCGGGGGCCACTGTTCCATGTAGGTACGAATAGGCCATTCTTTGTCGTACAGGTTAAGGATAGGGGTAACTGAAATAATGTCCCTGTGAGCTTCATAATATGAGGCGATAGTTCCAATATCACGCCAGTAGGCGCGTTCTCCTTCATTATGGACATAGTCATACGCAAAGACACGCTCTGAAGAAAAAATGCGGGGAATAATATCTTTACCAAAATCCTTTGAGCTATCGAGCTTATGGTCGTCCGAAACATACCGAACTAATTTTTCAGTGGTAAAAATATAAATTCCCATGGAAACAAATGCAACGTCAGGTTTACCGGGGACTGGTTTTGGGTTTTGAGGTTTTTCCTCAAAACCAGTTACTCTTAGGGAACTATCGGTAATCAGAACCCCAAAGCGTTGTGCTTCTTCAAGCGGCATTTCGCATGCGGCAATGGTCATATCCGCATCTTTTTCAATATGATATTTCAGCATCTTACGATAATCCATTTTGTAGATATGATCGCCGGAGAGGATTAATGTATAATGCGGCTTTTCATGTTCAATGATGTAGATATTCTGGAATATGGCATCTGCAGTGCCCAGATACCAGTTTTCGTCATATCGCTGCTGTGGCGGTACCACATCAACAAAATTTCCCGATTCCCGGAAATACAGATTCCATGCTGTCTTAATGTGCCTATCAAGAGACAGTGATTTGTACTGGGTGAGTACTATAATACGGCTTAAGTCTGAGTTGAGACAATTACTTAATGAAAAATCAATGATACGATAGGTGCCTGCAAAATGCACAGAAGGTTTTGATCGGTCTTTTGTCAACGGGTATAACCGTTCACCCTGACCGCCTGCAAGGATGAAAGTAAGTGTTTTTTTTAGTGCTTGCTGTAGTTCCATTTAGCTTCGAGTTGATACCAGTTCTTTGATTTTGTCTTTGAGTTCTTTTAAATTTGATGATTTTGTAATGTAAGCATCTGCTGTCCAGGTCATGAAGTTGCTTTTATAGTTGGAATATGCAGTATAAATAATAATGGGAACTTTTTTGTCACGGGAAAGGATCTTCCCTAAAGCTTCTATGCCATCCATCTCAGGCATGCGGATGTCAAGCACCACACAATCATATTTATTTGCTTTGACTTTATCAACAGCTTCCTTACCATTTGCTGCCTGATCAACTTCATATCCTTCTTCCTGAAGCTCCATTGCATACAGCTCGCGCTGATGCTGCTCATCTTCAACAATAAGTATTTTTTTCATAGCAACCTCCTGATGTTTTTCTACTATGTAATGTACACTATTTATATAAAAAATCAAAAACATTTTTTATATACATATTATTAATGAACTGTTTACCTCCAGCACTAAATGACCTGTAAAGGATGCATTATGGCAATGGTATTGAAATTGTAAACACTGCTCCTCTTTCCCTGTTAGCTACTTTTATTTCACCATTGTGGTCAGCTACAATTTTTTTTACAATAGCAAGGCCCAATCCCACACCGGTTGTCTTGGTTGTATAGAATGGCTCAAAGATTATGTTCATGTTTTCCTCATCTATTCCTGTCCCGGTATCGCTGACATCAACATAGACATATCGGTCATCTGCATATGTCTTAACTTCCACTACACCGTAAGGCTGCGTTGCATCAAGGGCATTTTGCAATAGGTTGAGCATAACCTGCTTCATCTGATTAAAATCTGATTTGATTAAAGGTACATCCTGAAGTTGCAGCGATAGCTCCACGCGCCGTTCCTGGAAGAGATTGGAAAGCAGGGATGCTGTGTCTTTGATTATATCGTTGATATTATTAAACTTTAGCAAAAATGGGGACGGACGTGTAAAGTCCATAACATTGGCAAGAATTTTTTCAAGACGTTCTGTTTCGGTCATTATAATCTGTGCTGCTTTTTTTATTTTCTGTACATCGGGTGGGTTCTGGCTGATATTCTGTAATATTCTGCGAGAATACCCACCAACAGTCACAAGGGGGTTGCGGATTTCATGTGCTATATGTGATGCTATACGACCGATAGCTGCCAGTTTTTCAGATTCGACAATGGCCTCCTGACGTTGCTTTATTTTTTCCATCTCCTTTTTGAGGAGGTCAAGGCTGTTATAGCTTTCTATTGATAACGCAGCCTGATATGCAAATACCGTTAAAAGGTCCACACTATCCTGGGTAATTGGCATCTGATTGAATTTATTATCAGCTATAACAATGCCTATTGTTTTATTCAAAGCAATAAGAGGAACAATCACAAATTCATTCACATCAATGAAAGCCCTGATTTCATCATTAACACGGGGATCATGGTATGCATCATACACATGAATTGTTTCGCCGGTTTTAAATGCTTCAGTAAAAATTGTTTCTTCATTCAAATCGAATGACGTCGATGCAACTTTTTCTTTCAGTAATTGACCATGGGCATCATCCCCATTTGCGCCGCGGCTTAATATCTCCTTGTCCTTTTGTGGGCTTAAACTGCTCCAGATGGCAAATGCCTCTTCAAGAGTATCAGGACCAACTGCCATTCTACCATACAAAACATTATTCTTTTCATCTTTCAAAAAAAGCATTGCGCGATTAAATCCAAGCCCTGTCCCTGATGTTACGGCAGTTAATATAGTCCGTAGTACATGGTCAAGCACATCATCTTTCTGTATTTTTTCTGATAGTCTGGTAATAAGTGAAATCTGATAATCACGCTTTGTTTTACTGGTAACATCATCCATTACCATAATTATCTGTGGATCATTATTGGAAATCATATATGACAATTTGATGTCAGCAATAACGGTAATACGGTTATTTGAAATCAGGTGGGCTTTTTCCAAAACAATGGATTCATGAGTTTTTTTTATCTCTTCAATGGCTTGTAGCACAGTCCCTGTTAAAAAATAAAAAAGTTCAGTAATATTTTTACCTGATACCTCCTGTGGTGTGTATTGAAATTTCTTTAAAAATAAGTCATTGGTAAAAAGGATTGTATTGTGTACATCAAGTACAACAATATAGGCATTCATGGAAAACATCATATTGGTATACAGCTCGCGTAACTTCTCTATTTCGCTTTTCTGGGATTTAATAATGTTTTCCAGATTCTTTGAAGCAGATAACAGCTCACTATATATTTTTGCAAAAGGATCATCACCATCTATTTGGCCAACTTTGTGGTGAAATTCGCCTTTTTTAAAGTTTTCAACAATTGCATGTAATTTTTCAATTTTATCAATGAATAGAATTTTATGTATTATCCTGATATAGATAAAAAGAAAAATTAGTAAAGTAGTGCAGACAATACTTAAATAGAAAATCCACGAATGCGGGTTAATAAAGTATATTACTAAAGAGATAGTCATTGCAACTACAATAACTATTATAAATAGGGTAATAGCAGAAAATTGTAAAAGCTTATCGTTCATATCATCGTTGCTTATTTTGTGATTTCTTCCATGAAATATGGCTTAGTATATTCCTGAATTAGTTTGGTTAAAAATCTTTGCCATACTTTATGGGCATTGTCAAAATGAAAGGTTACAGCCCCTTTTAAAAATGATTTTGGTTTTAATTCATCATGCGTAATATCAAGTATTCTGATATAGGGGTCATATTTTTTTATTTCATTATACATGGATACTTCCTGAGCAACTTGTTTTACTGGTATATAGCCAACCACAACTAATTTTGGTGAAAGACCTTTTTCAAATAGTTTGAAAAGTTCATAGAATCCTGGAACGGTCTCAATAAATGGTTTATAGATTCCTCCTCCAATTCCTTCAATGGTAGTAATAAGCTGCAAAGAGAATTCTTTTGCATTGGGTGATTCAGTATTGGTTACAATAGCAATGCCTTCATCTGAGCTAAATATTTTAAACTCTGTATCAGGTTTGAAATTACGTTGCAGCAATTTTACAACTGATATATTTATATCATGTGCTTTTTCAACAATAATGTTCCCATAGATATCCTTTAATTCCTCTCGCGAAACGACAAATCGCCTCCGCCTTGAATACTGATTCATCAGGCGGAATGCTTTTACCAGCTCTTCCAGTTCGGGAAGACTTGCAATACCTATCCGTAATATATTTAACTGCTTCTGCTCTTCCATAGCATTGGACTATATACAATGATAATAATTTTTTCAATGAAAATAAATAAAAACAGCCACAAATATTTTAGATTGACTATTTTATTACATTAATTATTTCTAAATGTAGAAATATGAACAAAATATAATATAGTATACA
>JBFLZD010000015.1:0-3826 GCA_040756435.1 Spirochaetota bacterium
AATATAACACGCCAATAATTCCTCAGTCAAGGAATTAATTACCATTCACTTCGTAATCTGGTAATACCTTCACCACTTTTTTCCTGAATGCTCTCAATTACTTTTATACCTAATTGTAAATGTTTCTGGGTAAAAGCATTGAATACTAAACTTGCACTTTCCTTGCTTTTAATACCACCTTTTTTCAAGGGTAAATCTGAAATAAGCATAATTGCTCCAATAGGAACATTCATTGCATATGCTACTGCAAACAGGGTTGCTATCTCCATATCTATTGCTAAAATTCTGTGTTTTAAGATATAATCAATAAATTCATTATCAAATTCCCACATACGGTAATCAGTAGTAAGCATTATGCCAGTCTTGGGTGCAACACCAGTTTCCTTAGTAATAACTTTTTCACAAATTCTGTTAATCCAGAAACTTGGCTGTGCAGGAACATCTTTTGGTATATAGTGAATGCTTGTACCTTCATCCCGAACACTTGCTGTAGGGATTAAAAAATCGCCAACTTGTAGATTATCATCAATCCCACCACACATCCCTAACATGATCACCGTCTGTATATTATCCAGATAAGATAAACAATGAACAACAATACCTGCTGATGGTGAACCAACACCAAAATTTATAATGGATATATTGCGTTCACGACTATGTGCACAGCTCCAGTAACCCGCACTGACTTTTGCACCTGTCATTACAGCAAAATCATCAACATATCGTTGAAAATTGCATAAAATGATATATTCACCAAAATCATCAATTGAAGAGCCAGTATACCGTTCCAGCGTTGAACGCGCATAGGTGTCAGGACGCAAATTCATAATGTTTTCTCCCGTAGAATAAAATGTAAATATTGAATACAACAAGCTTCAATTATAAAGCAACCATAAAATTATCAGTAACTATCGCACAAAAACCCCTGAAAGGTACCACGCCGCAGCAATTCATCCTCTATGGCTTTCAGCACTGTTCCCTTATGCAAGCCCCACGCAGGAGCAATTAACATATCTTTGGGCTGGTCGCCAAGCAGGCGGTGAATGATGATATCACCCCTCAGGCGTTCTATAAAATCACACACATACGATACATACTGTTTAAATGATAATAATGGGACCTTGCCGTTGGCATACAATGCTTCAAGTGGTGTATTTTTTATAACATGAAGATGATGTATCTTAACACCCTGTACCGAAAGCCTGTTAATTTCAATTGCTGTTGACATCATATCATCCCAGCTTTCACCAGGTATGCCCAGAATAACATGGACACAAATCGGAATGCCTCGCTTTGATGCTCTTGTGATTGCATCCACTGTTTGTGCATGGGTGTGACCGCGCTGTAAAAAATGCAAACTTTTATCATGCATGCTCTGCATGCCAATCTCAAGCCACAACTCAAAATTTTCTTTTTTATAGCTGGCTATCAAATCCAGCACATCATCAGGCAGGCAATCAGGGCGAGTACCAATCATAAGCCCCACCACATTGGGGAATGCTAAAGCAGTATCATATAATTTTTTTAAAACATCGACCGTGGCATAGGTATTGGTAAAAGCCTGAAAATATGCAATATATCGCGGGGTATACATACCACGATTAAATCCATCAACAGCGGTCTGCATCTGCTGGTGAATTGACATGGCTCCTGTTGCAGTTGGTGATGCCGACCCTTCAGAACAAAAAATACATCCACAACTACCAACTGTGCCATCGCGATTAGGGCATCCCAGATTGGCATTGATAGATAGTTTCAAGATTTTTACATTGAATGTATGATACAGATAATCGCCAAAGAAATGGTATGGCTTACCATACCATGTTCCATGTTTATAATGATTTATTTCTTTCTTTTGGAGCACAATATGAATTCTTTAAATACATCTGATTTTGATATCTCCATGGGTCAAGCTTTGCAATTGAAACACGCTTGACACTTTTAACATTACCTTTTGCTGTAAGCTGTACTATGTATATACCTTCTTGTGTAGGTTTTTCAAATCTTTTTTTACCAACCTTAATTTTTGTTTGTACAAACTGGCTTGTAATTTTTTTCAACAATGCTTCATCACACTGCAAAGCATTGAATAGTGCTTCCTGTGGAGTCATATTTTTTTCAATCACCACCAGAACAGGCCTGGTAATGCCTGAAGCCAAAGGAATAACCATTGTATCGGGGGCCGGATACCTGGGTGCAGTTGATTTTTGCTCAATTACTTCATTCAACCCTTTATACTCAGCACGGTATGCTTTGCGCAATTCATAAAAAACGGGTGATCTGCTTACCAGGCTTATTGCCTTTCGCATAGTATAGCGTGCACGTTTGACCTTCCCCTTTTTTTTCAGGGCTATAGCTTTTGTATATAACTCCTTTGAACGTTCAATACGATATTTCATATCCTGTATATTTTCTATAATTGCAGCATCAGTAATAGGATCACACTCTTTAAGTAACAGCGATAATACATGAACACCTTTGTCAGTATCATTATGGGAAATGTAATAACAGGCAATGCGTGATAATTTTAGTAATAGCAGATTCCTGGATGGATTAACAGTGTCAACAATCCGTGGTCCCCAGAAGCCAGCAATATCAATGCCAAATGTCAGTGCAATGGTTTCAAGAATTGCATCATAGTGTGATTGCGCAATGAGCTTTTGATATTCAGGGTTATTCAATATTTTTTCATCATCCGGATTTGATATAAATCCTGATTCAAAGATAACAGATATGGGATAATTGACAAAATAGGTAAACCGGTCATCTGCAACCGTACCATAATTCCAGCTGTTAACATGCAAATTATATGTCAAAAGCTTTTCCTTAACTTTGCTTGCAACCCTATACGAAAACCCGCTGGCATCAAACTTATTATACAGCGTTAAAAACCCTTTATGCTCTTCCCGGATATGGGTAAGATATGCTTTCCCATTACTGTACGTAATGTGTATGCCTTTTACATTTGCAAGCCCATACGCTTTGAATATTGAAGCCGTATTATTAAGATGTTCAGAAATAACCAGTGCAGCCTTAGCATTTTTTGCCAGTTCCACCGTTTCCCTGAAAGTTATATTATTATACGTATCAGTCTTCCCTTCAAGGGCATCAATATAATCTCGTGTACTGACAACTTCAATATATGGATTTTTCTTTAAAAGATTGTAGAGTTGGCGTGAAAGTGCAAGTGAATAATATTCCTCCGGCAAGCCTGTACAGCTCAAGCGCCCTGTTTTTTCACCTTCCCATTTGCCATCGTCATCAATGCCATGTGCAGGATCAAAAAATATAACTATCTTTTCACCATTTTTCACCCGGCTCTGCAGATTATCATATAAATTATCAATAAACTGCAGCATCTGCTGCAATGCATCTGAATATTCCTTATTTTGCTCTTCCTGTATGATTGCAGTGATACTATCAGGCTGCCCAGCAAAGGCAACGGAACTGGCGTAAATGCAGATAAAACAAAACACTATAATCAAAATTTTATTTTTCATTAAAAACTTGTCCTATCCAAGCTATATTTATAATTTCGAACATACAGGGCATTTTATTAAATTGATTCCCAAACATTTTACTACTGCAAGTCTTTTTTATATTGTTTTTAAAAAACTATCTTTACTACCCATTACAATGAGCAACGTTAAAAGAATAGTAAAATTTCAATTTTTATATTGACACAAACATAATCATGAGTATATACTTTAAAACAATTAAAATTGGGCGATAGTTACTATGCAAGCACTTTTGGTGTAATAAAAGCCATGATTTAATGGAGGTCAATGTGAAAAAAATAATTGTTATGATAATTACCCTGCTTACC
>JBFLZD010000015.1:3836-24846 GCA_040756435.1 Spirochaetota bacterium
CGATAGCAATGGCTAATGTATACGTTGATGGTTTGTTTATACTCAATAATGCAGGTGACGCAAAGACACAGAGCGGCTTTGGGCTAAAAATTGCAGCAAGTATTAGAGATGACATAAATATTTTTTACAGACAAACATATTCAACTACTACGGAAGATCCAAACACAATTAATGAAACCGAATACATGCAAATTCAGGGCCTTTTAGGCGGCGAATATGTATACTTTATTCAGCAGTTTCCTGTAGCAATCACACTCAGCGCTGCTGCTGGAATATCACGTACAGAAGTAAAACCAAAGAATGATTCAGCAGGTATTGAAGATTTAGGTGAAACAGGCATGGGGTATGGATTCTGGTTAGGAGGGCAGTGGTTATTAACACAATGGGTTAGTCCCTTTATTGAAATTGGTTATTCAAAATCAATGTATACAACTGATTTTAAAAATGCAAGCATTGGTGGATTACAGTTTTTAGCAGGAATTCGTTTTACTGTATGGGGTAAAAACAAATCATTATCTGAAGATTTTGAATAGTTGTGTTTTATTTCTTCTTTGATTTTTGAGGTAGAGCCGTTGGAGTTTGAATAATCGTTATAAGCTGGTGAGTGGTTTTTTGCAGATCGGTAACCATGCCTGTAGCCGCTACATTTGAATGCATAAATATTAATTGTTTTGCTTTTATATCAATAGCTCGAGCCCAGCAGCTTGTACGCGAAGAATTATACACCACAAACAGTAAATAATCACACCCTGGATATATATTTCTATATCTTTCCAGTACTGTATTTTTAAAAACTTTATAATTGAGTTCATACATTTCATATATTTTTCTTAAATCCTCCTGCCATTCTTTCTTTTTCTTGCCCTCCCATACCCCCACAGTCATTGTAAATTTGCTCCAATCCGTGATTATATCATATGAGTTGGTATCAGTACTGATATACTGAAAATAATTCATAATTTCATTTTCATGAGCATAGTAACTATCCAGCTCATTCCCCTGAACTGCAATAACGGAATACCCTGCATCAAAAAATTCAGCGTATACTATATTGAGTTCTTCCGGATTCAGATTTGTAATAAGCCCTACAGAACTTCCTTTTACTATTGGCTTTGACATAAAAAAACCATTCTTTCCAAAGAAATCAAACAACACCAGGGTAATTCTATCAATGATTTTAAAAATCTCCGTTTCCATCCTGCCTATGTTGGTAAACGTAAATATCTGGTTGGAACCGCTCTCATACAATGTCAAAACAATTTTGATAGTATTATCAGGCAATGGTATAAAATAACCAAAGATAAAAAGGTCGCAGCCTATAGTTTTTGTAATCTGTGGTAATTCATGATTTTCATAATGTCGTTGTAATGTTAATTGTTTTTTTTCAAGAAGTTCATTTAATTTAAGTGGCTTTATTACAGTACAATCATACACTGCTTCAATAGATGAAGCAAAAGAATTGGGGAATATTATCTCCATATAATTAAAATTTGGATTTCCACTTCTGTTTGTTAAATATCCAAACGCAACAGTTGTCCTTGCATATACTGTGCTTGAAAGCATCAGCACATACATCAAAACTATGATAAAACATTTTTTCATGATTTTAACATTATTACTTACTCATACTGGCAATAAAATGATCAACAACTGTTTCAAGAGTATCTTTATACTGGGCAGGGTAATTTTCAACCCACACCACTTCCATGTTGGTTAAATCAATGGCACGTGCCCATGATACTTTTTGCCATTCTTTAAGCTCCATTAAGATGAGATACTGGGTGCCATATTTAGTACGCATATCGCTGAGGGCTTCGGCCTTGCTCAATTCATAGTTATATATATGAAGTTTGTAGATGTTTTCCACTGCCTTTTCAAATGATACCATATTGTCATTTTTCAAAGGTTGCATATACGCAACTTTTTTATAATCTTTTACATCATAGACATCTTCAATAGTATATAAATCTGAAGCATTGAATGCTTTAACAGAATAATTTTTATTCATGAACCGTGCAATAATAACGTTTTTAATATTATTGGTATGATTTGCAATAACAACTATTCTTGATCCTGGCGTAATGGCAATCTTTCTGGCCACCACACCTTTTTTTGTAGCACAGGAAAGAAAACTTATATATACTATGAGAGTAATAATAAATATTTTTTTCATAAAAAGATCCTCCATCATTATAAAATCTTCATGATACCATTGTGCTTCATACTAAAGCTGGAATCAGAGAGAGTCAAGACAATTTTTACCTATTAATTCAATTATTAAAAATTGGGAATTAGCAGTAACTATCGCCTTGAAGTATCACGGTTGAAGTAACAATTTTTGTATTGCATCTACCTGTACGGGCCTGCTGAAATAATATCCCTGTACATAATCACATCGCAAATCGGTCAATGACTGTAATTGTGATTCTGTTTCAACACCTTCAGCAATTGTTCTAATCCCTATGGTATGTGCCATGGTGTTAATTGCACGAATCAAAATTGAAGAATGTGGATCCACATCCACGTTCATGACAAATGATCTGTCTACTTTCAAATAATCAAATGATAACGCTAAAAGAGAGCTCAGTGAAGAATACCCTGTTCCAAAATCATCAATTGCAAAATGCAATCCCACATCCTTCAATACCTGCATAACTTTTTTTGTATAATCAATGTTACGCATGTAGGTGCTTTCAGTAATTTCCAGCACAATATATCCTGTATCCATGGCATACGATGAGATAATATTCAAAACCATATCTTTAAAGTCGGCCTGTTGAAACTGGATTGGCGATACATTTAGTGATACTGGTTTAACCAGCAATCCTGCCTGTTTCCACTGTAACAGTTGTCTGCAAACCTCTTCAATAATCCATCTTCCTGCTTCAATGATAAGGCCACTATCTTCAAGTACAGGGATAAACGTTGCAGGGGATATAACGCTGCCTTCACTGTTCCACCTGAGTAGCGCTTCCATACCAGCCACTTTTCTGGTTTTAATATTGAAGTATGGCTGATAGTACAGTTCAAATTCATTTTGAGCGATAGCTCTTTTAAGTTTGGCCTCTAAGCTTATATAATCAGATACCCTTTTATTTAAATCCCTTGTATAAAATTCACAGGTAAAACGACCCTGCTCACGTGCTTTAGCAAGCGCTATATCTGCATTTTGCAATAATTCTTCAGCAGTATTGCCATCCGTGGGAAATATTGATACCCCCATACTTGCTGTGATTAATAATTCATTAGTATCAACATGAAAAGGTAGTGTAAATATATTTCGTATTTTATTAATGATAGAAATTATATCTTCATTACGGGCAATATCAATAAGCATAATCCCAAATTCATCATTCCCTATACGAGCAACCACATCACCGTCACGCAATGATTTTGATAATTTTTGTGATATTTCAAGCAAAATATCATCACCAACTCTATGACCCAATGAATCATTGACATACTTAAAGCGGTCAACATCAAGTGTTATAACTGCAACATACCGTTTATTATGGCGGGCACGCATTAACGCTAAATCGATGCGATCTTTTAATAGGGCTCTATTGGGCAACTGAGTAAGAGGATCAAAAAATGAAAGAAATAATACTCTGTCCTCAAGTGCTTTTTGGTCGGTCAAATCAAGTGCAGCAGTAAAAATACACTGTTCATTTCCAATAGGTTGTAGTACCGAATGAAAAGAAAATATACGCACTGCACCATCTTTCCTGTAGACCTTAGCTTCAAAATTATTAACTAGCTTTTTATGTTGCAACAAATTAAAAAAGTGTTTTTGCTGTTTTTTATCAACAAAGAATCCCTTAGCAGAAAAATGATTAAGGATAGTATCCCTATCATAGCCCAACATCCTTAAACCTGCTCTATTTATCTCAATTATTTCACCATTGAGCTTTGTCACTATTATTCCTACGGGAACATTCTGCAAGATCAACTCTTGGAGCTCTTTTGTTTTTGTTAATTTTTCTAATGCATCATCAAGTTCTTTTCGCTTTTGTTTTTCTGCAATTGCCCGTTCTATAGCCTGTGGAAGTTTGAATAAATGCTGCTTTAATAACACATCTACAGCGCCATATTTTATTATTTCTACGGTAGTTTCTTCACCAATAGCACCACTGATAATGATAACCGGCACGTATTTGAAATTGGTATTTATATATTCAATTATTTCTTCAGCCGTTATATCAGGAAGGTGATAATCACTTACAACTACATCAGGTACACATTGTTCACAGGCTTTATAAAATTCTTCTTTATTTGACACCCATTGAATGGAATACTGAGAATTTGATTTTTCTAAAATAGTTTGTTCTAATTGTGCATCATAGTTGAGGTCTTCAATAAGCAATATATTAATTGTTTTGTTTAATGAAGTTTGGGCCATGTAATAGATTAACCTTCTTTCTTGGTAACGGTGACATCATAATTCTTTATTCTTTTTTTCAAATCAGCAACGCTAATATGGAGCATCTTTGCGGTTTGTGCTATATCAAAGCCAGATTGTGTTAACGCCTGTACCAGAATAGAACGCTCAGCACGCGAAAGAAGTTCGTCAATACCATCAGTGTCCGTAATGATATCCGGGACAAGCAAATCTTGTTTTGCGATATCCCTTTCAAACATGAAAAGGTATCCTACTGTTTTGTTTTCGCTTTTTAATGGCACTCGTTCATAATATGCTTTCAACTCTTTATTATAAAAAAACTGCCGCTTATAGACATACGAAGTATATATATCATTGATAGCTGAATCCATTAGTATTTTTTCAGTAAATGCTATATCAACATCGTTTGATTCCGGGAAAGCATTAATATACATTTCTTCAAAATGGCCGTTGAAAAATATTGTTTTCCCATTACTATTAACCGCATAAAGTGCTCTTGGTATATGTTCCAGAACCAGATAGATAAGCCATTCAATAACGGTATCTTTTGGTTGAGTTTCTTTTCCTTCTTTCCCTTTTTCTTTTTCCTTTTTTTCATAGTGTCCCTCAGCTGCCATAAATAAATCCAGGCGTGTCATGCGACCCTGAACCTCGCCAAACAGGTCAATAGCAATGAGTTCCTTAACATTTACCACCAGCGGCAAGAGCTCATCCATAGTCATCTTTTTTGCAAGCTTCTGGACAAATTCATCAATTTTAACCATACTGCGGGCAATATCACTGAGTTCAGCAATAACATCATCTTTCTTTAATATTCCAAATAATATTCCACGTTTTGATATAACTGGCAAAATTGGGACATTGTGAATATAGAAAAGCCTGACAATATCTTCTGGTTTTTTTATCTCAGGTGAATAAGGATTTTCTTCAAATGAAACAGTATCGTTTTTTACATCATTCTGGCTCATTGCTATTAAAATCCCAATACATCAAACATGGTATACAGTCCCTGTTTTTTGTGCACTACAAATTCTGCAGCCATAACTGCACCACGTGCAAAATTTTCACGGCTTGTAGCACGGTGAGTCAGCTCAACACGCTCACCATTGGCAATAAAATATACCGTATGTTCACCTACAATATCACCACCGCGCATTACCATGACTCCAATCTCATTATTTGTACGCTCTCCAATAATGCCTTCCCTTCCATGCATAAGCTTTGCACTGTGTAAATCTTTTCTGGTTTCCATTACAATATCAATGAGTTTTTTTGCAGTACCCGAAGGGGAATCTTTTTTTAAACGGTGATGCGCCTCAAATATTTCAACATCATAGCCATCCTGTAACACTGACGCAGCCATCTGTGTAAGCTTAAATAATAAATTGACACCCACCGACATATTGGGGGAAAATACAATGGGGATTGATTGTGCTGCCAGCTGTATCTTTTCTTTTTGTGTCTCTGAAAATCCGGTGGTACCTATTACCACAGGAATTTTATGTTCCACTGCTTTTTGCAACAACACCTCGGTAGCAGCAGGTGCAGAAAAATCTATCACTGCATCAGCAACAAGCTTTGCACTGTTTAATGATTCAATGGTAACATCTAGTTTTTTTGAAATCAAGCTACCCGCATCCTGACCCAGTAATGGACATTTTTCTGCATCAAGTGCCTGTGATAGCGTATGGCCTTTTTCAAGGGCAACAGTAAGAATGGCTTTCCCCATCCTGCCGGTAATTCCACATATAGCAATTCTCATAGCTTCACTCCATAAGCAATCAAAGCATCTTTCAGTTTTTTGCGATTATCATCAGAAAGTGGAACCAGTGGCAGGCGCACTTCTGAAGAACAAAATCCAGCCATTTCCATAGCTGCTTTAATGGGGATTGGATTGGTTTCATAAAACATTGCACGACATAGTGGCAATAATGCATAGAACTTCTTTTTTGCTTCTTCAAATTTTCCAGTGTTAAATAGTGTCACCACAGCCTTCACATCTGCTGGCAATAGATTAGAAAGAACTGATATTATTCCCTTGCCGCCTATGCCCAACACAGGTAAGAGTAAATTATCATCACCGGAAAGAAGTGTAATCCTATCACCGCACAATTCAATAAGGTTCATCATTTGATTAATATCACCTGATGCTTCCTTCATGGCAACAATATTGGGTGCACGCTTTATAAGCTGTGCAACACTTTCGGGCAAAAAGTTTATTCCGGTTCTTCCCGGTATATTATATAACACCACCGGAATAGAAATTGATTGTGCCACTGCTTCAAAATGTGCGATAAGCCCTCGCTGCGGCGGTTTGTTATAGTACGGATTGACAAGTAACACTGCATCAACCCCTGCATCCTGAGCAGCCTTTGAAAGATAGATTGCTTCATCGGTTGAATTGGAACCGGTGCCAGCAATAACTTTTATTCTTTTATTTACTATTTTCACCACACGCACAATGAACTCTTCATGCTCCTCATAGCTTACCGTGGGAGATTCTCCTGTGGTGCCCATGGGAACAACGCCATCAACTCCCCCTGCAATCTGATGCTCAATAATCTTTTCCAGAGAATCGTAATCAATTGTGCCATTCTTAAAAGGCGTTACCAGTGCTGTAAAAACACCTTCAAACATGAAATCCTCACTTGAAATTTTTATAAAAAATTTAGGCGATAGTAACTATCGCCTATACCATACATATATACTAAAAGCAAGAATATTTTGTCAAGTTGGTTTATTGGATAGGGAAAAATATTCTTCCAGAAGCTCTAAAATTACGCGCTTAACTTTTGGTTCAAGCCCTCCAGCAGGAGTGTGAGATTATACCTTAGCGTTCATTTCTTCAAAAATTATGTATATCTTCCTACTATCGCCACACTCACCACATTCATCATGGGAAATCCCCCTAAGTTATGAGTTAACCCCAACTTTGGGTCTTTTAACTGTCGTTTGTCAGCTCTTCCATGCAACTGCAGATAGATTTCATAAACCATTCTAAGCCCTGATGCTCCGATGGGATGCCCAAAGCATTTAAGACCTCCATCAATCTGACAGGGGATTTTACCGGTGCTATCAAAAAAACCATCCATGACATCGTTCACAGCCTTCCCCCGCTCAGATACATGAAGATCCTCCATGGTTACAAGCTCAGTTATGGAAAAGCAATCATGTACTTCTAACAAACTTAACTCTTCTCGCGGATTTTTAATGCCAGCTTCCTGATAAGCTCGCATAGCTGCTTTTTCGGTATTGACTACATGTGCACCATCCCAGTTAGAAAATGCCATTTCCTCACCATTGGAAACTGAAATCTGTAATGCCTTTACCGTAACAAAATCCTTTTTCTTTAAAGCTTTTGCCACATCAACACTACACACTATGGCACATGCTGCTCCGTCACTGACACCACAGCAATCAAAAAGCCCTAAAGGATAGGCAATCATAGGCGATTGTAAAACCTGTTCCTCTGTTACCGGACGCTGTAGATGCGCTTTTGGATTGAGCGCACCGTTTGCATGGCTTTTAACCGATATATGTGCCATTGCCCGTTTTACATCTTCCATTTTTAATTCATACTTTGCACAGTACCCACCGGCAAGCATGGCAAAGCAACCTGGTGCTGTGATATTGGGAAACCATAGGCTGTTTAAAATACCAATTGCCTGGCTAAATTCGGGCAAGCCCCCATAGCCAATATCCTTAAGCTTTTCACAGCCTAATGCCAGCACTATATCATAGGCACCGGATGCAACAGCATACACTGCTGCTCTGAATGCCTCTGTGCCGCTTGCACAGAAATTTTCAACTCGCGTCACCGCAATGTTTGGCAGCCGCAGTGCTATTGAAGCTGACAATGCACTTTTACCAACATTGACTTCATCAAAACAGGTGGCAAGCCAGGCTGCCTGTATTTCCTTGGGGTCAATGCCTGCATCAGCTATCGCTTCATTAAATGCTTCCACCATAAGCGCATTTGCATCTGCATCCCAGCGTTCCCCAAATTTGGTACATCCCATTCCTATAATTGCAACTTTATCTTTTATTCCCGTGGCCATACGTTCCTCCTTACTCCATTAATGGTACAGCTTTCCAGAAATATCCTGTAAAGCCCCGTGTATCATCCTGACGCCTGATTCTAAAAGACATAGCAACGTGCAAACCCACTTTCAGATTATCAAGCTCACAATCAGTAAAATCAAGTAGCGTCCTGCCCCCACCATCAAATTCAACAAGACCATAGATGGCAGGCGGATCAACAGAAGCTGCCAGCATATCACCGGTATACATGAGTACGGTCCCCGGTTTGTCGGCAAAACTGTAATTCTCCATTTGTCCTGATTTGTTACATGCAGGATTAACACATACAGGATATGGCGGGAACTGTGGTGTACCACACGCTTTGCACAGATATCCAGTAAAACCATGGATCATTTTCCTGTGTCGCCACAGTGCAGATAGTGAAGTATTTGGCATTGCTTCAGCGCGTATGCTTATATCTGCATCTATCAAATCTCTGAATTTTAAATACTTTGCATATGGTATATCTTTTTTACGTGCCATACTCAGAGTCACACCTTTAGGACGCTTAATGTTTTCAATTGCATCGGTTACCTGAAAGGCAACCACTTCACATCCCTGACCAAATCCAACCACCAGTATCTTATCACCGGGCTTTGCGCTGTCAAGGGCATGAGCAAGCATTACCAGAGGGTGTGCTGTACCAGTATCCCCTACACCTTCATGCAGATTAGTATGCACACCAGCAGATTTAATCTTTTTTGCAATAGTTGCATGTTCTCGTGCAAAGGGACAGGGATAAAGTACAGTAGCAAATTCTGATATATCAGTGTGGTATTTTTCACAGTAGGCTTTTATTGCTTTGGGAATAATCCTGCCAAACCCTTCATCACGGATGAACCGCTCTTCCCATGGATAGTCAAAACGTTTTTCAGCACCACGGTAATGATCAATAAAATCTTCATGATATGCACATGACCCTAAAAATTCAGCTATAACATTTTCTCTCCCCAGTACTAGTGCGGCTGCTCCATCTCCATACATCAGCTCAAGCGTGGAAGCAGCCCGTGTATAACGCCTTTCACCGGCAGCTACTAAAACCTTGCGTGCAGAATCAGACTCAATTGCATCTAGCCCTGCAACAATTGCCGTTAGTCCTGCCTTCAGTGAACCTGTCACATCAACAGTTCTAACACCATCCTGCAAACTCAATGCCTCAGCAATTACTGCTGCATTCTGCCTGTCATCAAAGGGGAATGTAGTTGAAGCAGCATACACCGTATCTATACTCTTTGTATCAACCGAATGCAGTGCATCAAACGAAGCTGCTACAGCCATTGTTATGGCATCCTCATCCCAGTTTGCCACAGAGCGTTCTCCCGCCATGAGCATATAGAGCAGCGGATTGTACCACGCCATCTGCTGCACCACTTGCATGCGGGATAATCGCCGTAAGGGGATATACCCACCATATGATACTATACCAATCATTGACGAACCTCCTGATATAATTCTTTTTGTTATACTGAAACGTGATTGAGTTTTTACACCCCACTACGTCATCCTGAACCTTCTCCTGAATTTATTTCAGGATTGATTCAGCCAGTCATCCTGAACCATGTCCTGAATTTATTTCAGGATTGATTCAGGATCTCAATGATAGGAAGAAGAGATTCCGGATCGAGTCCGGAATGACAAATGACGTAAAGATTCCGGGTCAAGCCCGGAATGACGGCTAACCATCACGTCATCCTGAACCATGTCCTGAATTTATTTCAGGATTGATTCAGGATCAGAATGCCATCTATTCAAAATAAACAGTTACAGTAACTTTTGCTGTGAACTACACATTATTACTCTTCGTCTCCACAAGACGCATCGCACTATACCCTTGAGGCATGGTATGCTATGCCCCTATTTCAATAGGGGTGCCATATAGGCAAACGTATCGCCAATGTTATTTAATGGTTTTGCATCACTCAAATCGGTAATCTTGCTCCACTGAGCCATGATATCTTCAGCAGTTATCTCTTTTCCCTGAATTATAGTGCCACTTGCACACATTATGGCAGTTCGGCTATACCATCCACCACCACAGTTAAATATCATTCCCGTATCCTTACATTCATCTGAACATAAATACATTACCAGTGGTGTAACATATTCGGGTTTCAGCTTTTCAAAGATTTCTTTTGGCAGTACATCCTCGGTCATACGCGAGGCTGCTACCGGAGCTATCGTGTTAACTAAAATGTTATATTTTGCCCCTTCTAATTTTAGTGCATTCATAAGGCCAACAAGCGCCATCTTTGCTGAAGCATAGTTGGTTTGTCCAAAGTTGCCATAGAGACCTGCCCCGGAAGCAGTAAAGATAATCCTGCCCCAATTCTGCTGGCGCATGATTTTAAATGCGGGAGCTGTCACACAGAAAGCACCGCGTAAATGCACAGCCAGCACTATATCCCACTCATCCTCAGTCATTTTAACAAATGTCTTGTCACGAAGTATCCCTGCATTATTAACAACAATATCAACCCGGCCAAATGCATCCATTGCAGTTTTTATGATATTCTCACCACCTTCAACAGTAGCAACCGAATCATAATTTGCCACAGCCTTGCCGCCACTTTTTTTGATTTCCTCCACAACAGCTTCGGCAGCACTGCTGTTTGCACCCGAGCCATCTCGTGAACTGCCAAGGTCATTGACAACCACCATTGCACCGCGTTTTGCAAACTCTAACGCATAGGTGCGCCCCAAACCAGAACCTGCTCCTGTAACAACAGCCACTTTACCGTCAAATCGTATAGCCATAATACCCTCCTGACTTATATAGTATTTTTATTGGGCAACGGAGCACCACGCATTGCGCAGCACATCCTTGCCATCATTATTTAACGCAACTATTCCATATCTGGTTTTATCTGCAAGCTTTTCTATGGTATATCCTTTAAATGTAAGCGTTTGCCCCGGCAATACCGGCCGTGCAAACCTAACAAATAATTCCCGCACCTTCAAGGGATTACGATCAGGTGTTAGATGGTCCACTGCCATCTTATGAGCAAATGCCATGGTGCAAAGCCCCTGTAAAATGATACCGGGCAATCCCACTTTTTTTGCAAACTCATCATCAACATGGATGGGGTTATGGTCACCTGATGGTTCAGCATATATATATGTCTGCCCATTTTTTACTTTCATAGTGTCTTCAAACACATACTGTGATGGAACAGTTTCCTCTTCACCTTTTGCATCTGGTTTTCCCGAACCTGCACTCCTGTCAAAAAACTCCCATCGTGCTTTCACTACAACATCACCATGCTGATTTTTAGTAACTGTCTCCCAGCCCAAAATACTTCCTTTTTCTTTAACGGTAATATGAGTGATAGTTCCTTCTGAGGTAACTTCATCCCCCGGTTTAACAGGCTTCAGCCATTCAAAATACTGGCTGTAATGTACCACAAACATCATGTTCATGCCAATCTCTGCATCAAAGATTATCTGAGCAGTAGGACCAGCCCCGTAAAATACCGCATACATAGGCGGCGCAATAATCCCACCAGGTCTTCGATTATCAAAATAAGCATCATTGTCTTCATTATAGGCAAGGGCATAATAAATACTTTCATGCTGCGAAATTTTTATAGGGTCAGATATATATTTTTTACCAATGACTTTTTCATTAAGCGGCATACCTACCTCCTGTTTCATGATGGCGATAGTTCATGGTAACAGTCACAAATTATGTAATACAATCATACATATTTTTGTCAAGAATTAATTGATTGCTGCTATGCTTCCAGTGACATAACCCTTGTCATTGCAAGGAATCGCGTTATCGTTGGAATGATGAAGCATTCCCACTTTTTGTCATTGTGAGGGGGTGGCCTAAAAGACTTCTCTTTGCAATGACTTTTCCCCTCCTGACATTGCGAGGAACGAAGTGACGAAACAATCTTATCTTGTTTGAATGTAAAATCCACCTACTTAAAATGTTTGTATTGACAATAGTTTTTATTAATTTTATGGTATAGGTATACAATAAATTATAAAATTTTATTAGCATATGAAAACAAAAGATTTAAAACAACAATATTACATTGATCAAAGTTATAAAACATTAACAATAAGCAGAATTACATCCCCGGTGGTTGCTATTGTAATTGCGTTGTTTCTGTATCAGGATATATGGATTTTACATTTTGATTTCACCCTGTGGTACAGGCTACTTCCCATACTACTGTGTAGTATATATTTTATTCTATCAGTAACACTACTTAAAAAATATATCCACTATGTTATTCCCCTGTATACAATTATTCTTACATCAGGTATAATTATGATGCTGGGAATAGCATATCACATCTTTATCAATCCTCTCCATCCTGATATCTATATATCAAACGTTTCAACCGGAATTCAAACTGTTTTTATAGTTACATTCCTCATATCATCAGGTGCTTTACGGTATATGCCATTATTGTTAATAGTACCATTATCACTTTTTATTTTTATTATAGCAATAAAAACACAATTGACTACAAACGAGTGGACAACTCTTTCAAATCCCATTGCAACAGCTTTTTTCTTAAGCCTATTAGCATTCATAACCGAACAAAGGAATTTTAAGGATTTCATACTGAATAACAAACTTGAAGCAAATGAAGAAATGCTAAGCAGATACAAATTTACCATGGAAAAGGAATTAACCTTTGCATCACACTTACATCGTTTTATCATGCCACAAAACTCACCTACTCCTAAAATTTCTCTGTACTACAGACCATATTACAGTTTAGGTGGAGATTTTTATGATTTTATTTCTCTTGATAAAACAAAGAACAGGATTGGCATATTTTTAAGCGATGTTACAGGGCATGGCATTTCATCAGCATTTATCACCGCATTGCTGAAGCATTATCTTATAGTTGGGAAAAAATATTATTTTAAACCTGACAAATTACTGTACTACCTCAATGAATATCTCACTGACAACATTGGGGCAAATTTTGTCACAGCACTCTATTGCATAATTGACTTTGACAAAAGGGAATTACTCTACAGCAATGCTGCTCATTATCCACCAATAATTGTAAACAATGATGGCACAGTAAGTGAGCTTTCAAAAACAGGGAAACCATTCCCTATTGGAATTTTTAAAAAAAGGGATCTTATTAAAAAAGGAAGGAGTTATGCAGTTTCAACAAAAAAACTAAAAAAAGGCTCAAAAATTGTATTGTATACGGATGGCATTATTGAACTATACAATCCTATTACTAAAACAAATATTGACAGCAGTACATTGTTTGAAATATTAAAGAAACATCATAAACTCACTGGCAATGAATTGATATGTAAAATTGAAGAATTTTTAAACAGCCACATTACCAGTGAGTTCATTAATGATGATATTTGCATCATCGTAATAGAAATATGATTACAGACTACTGTACAAAAAATTCAGTCTGCTCCTTTTCAAGCCATCCTGGAAGCTCAAGAATAAACTCTTTTATCTGGTCACGTACTCGCCTGTAATGTTGCAATGCTTCTTCAGGTGTCTTTGCTTCTTTTGACAACTGTGGCGGATCTTCAAAACCTCTATGCAATACCTTTGTTTTACCAGGAAAAAGCGGGCAATTTTCGTTGGCGTGCCCACATACGGTTATAACGTAATCAAACTGCTTATTTTTTATATCATTCACATGCTTTGAGGTATGGTGTGAAATATCTACACCTGCTTCTTTCATAACAATCACAGCATTTGGGTCAAGGCCTTTTGGTTCAATGCCTGCAGAATAGGCTTCAATAATATCCCCGCGTAATGCATTTGCAAAACCTTCAGCCATCTGGCTTCTACAGGAATTGCCAGTACAAAGAAACAGAATGGAAATTTTTTTTTGCATAGAATCAACCTCTTTAAATTTTTTATGGACAAAGTACAATTCCTTTTGCCCAAAGGCATTCCCCACACGGTGAAGTATTCCAGTAGCAATCCTTGTGTTCCACAGTGCGGTGATAACACATATCAGGTTCCACACACAAGGTGCAATCGGGAAATTCAAAATACCTGAATTTATCCCTGAAACTGACAAATTCAGCACTTTCCCATACACTAGCAATACTATTTTTTGCTATATTCCCAAATCTATGCTGTATGTGTGTGCGCGGATTACCAAAATAGTAAGCCTGGTGTGTATAGGCAAGCTCAGGACAGGGAGAAATGTATCCTTTAACATTGACAAACACCGTCCCCTTTTCAATAAAGGGGCACCTGCGTAATGTGGACGCATTGCTTTCTGCCACGGTTCCTGTGGTATCATGTGTCAATAATTTTCTTGCCTGTTTTAATCCATCATATTTCCCATCAATTGAATACACTATAGCATTACTCATAGCACTGGTATACGGAAACACGTGACTTACAATACAATGTTCTGCCCCTGCCTGTTTTGCCATCGTAATTATATCAACAACACTGTTAACAGTATACTCAGTAACAACAGTTTCTACACCAATTATCGGCTTTTGTGCTGTTTTGCTTATTTTTGTTTCTTGAAGCACGGTTATTGCCTGCAATGGAATATGCACATCACTTCCTTTTCGGATAACAGGTCTAACTCCTGCAGGATCATCTATAGATATATAGACTTCTTCAAGAGGCAACAAAACAAATAATTCAGCTAAATGCTTATTAATAAGCAACCCATTGGTAACAAGTACTATCGGCACATTTAGTGTACTCAGGTGTCGTAGGTGCCACTGTATGTCGGGATTACAAAGAGCTTCGCCAAAGCCTAATAAAACAATACGGTTAAGGTGCGATAGTTCCTGTAATTGACCCACCAGCTTGTTAAGCAACCTTCTGGTAAAATGGGTATTTTTAAATTCTTTAATAGAATGGCGTACACAGGTGGTACACGATAAATTGCAGGCAGTAGAAAGTTCAATATATACCTGACCAATACCATCACCTACATATTGTCTTTCCTGCCTGCCCATCCATTCAAAGCGCATACACGTATCTGCTAAATAAAGCCCTAAAAATAGCGTTTTTTAAATGCTAAAGCCACATTGACAAGGCCAATCAACACAGGCACTTCCACCAGTGGACCAATAACTGTTGCAAATGCCTGCCCTGAATTAATACCAAATATGGCAATGGCAACTGCAATTGCCAGTTCAAAGTCATTGGATCCAGCTGTGAATGCTACTGCCGTTGTTTTTGGATAATCACCGGTAATACGCCGCACAATATAGAATGTAACAAACCACATTAAGACAAAATATATAAGCATTGGAAATGCTGCTATAACAACATCCTGTGGTCGTTCAATAATCTTAAATATACCTGCCGTACATTTGTGCTTCCACATATTTTGCATACAACCTGCAACCCTTTTTCTTTTTCACTCATAGAGGCAATGACAGTAAATGTTTCATTATTATAAAACGCTAAAAATCAAATATACTCCGCCACCAATAACCAGGAGCCCACATGCTTTTTTCACAATCACCGCACCCTTTGAACGTTCATTCCAGTTCAGGTATCGCTGCACCACTTCATACGAAGTACCTGCAATAACTATTACACTGCAATGGCCAATTGCATACATGGTCACCAGAGCTATCGCAAATAAAATCTTTGTGGCCGCTACCTGAAACGCAACTCCTAACATTGGTGCCATATAGGCAAAAGTACAGGGCCCTAGTGCAATACCAAACACAAGTCCCAACATAAAGGCAGACCACAAACCTTTTTGTGTAACTTTAGGATTTGCGCTTTTTTGTAAAAATGGTACGGTAATAATCTCAAGTAAGTGCAGCCCAATGATGAAAAAAATAATTGCCACAAATACATTGCCCCATATTCCAACATCACCCATCATCCTGCCCGCAAGAGCGGTAACCACACCAACAAGCGCAATGGTGATAAGTATTCCCAACGAAAACAAAAGCGACACCACAAATGCTCGTGCTGTTGCCCTGATTCCTTGATCATCAATATATCCAATGATAAGCGGAATGCTTGCCAGGTGGCAGGGCGATAGTACTATTGATAAAACTCCCCATACAAACGAAGCAGCAATTGCAATCCACACTGTGGATTGAAGTGCATTTGTAAGCCAGGTAAAAAGCTCCATCATGGCTTTAACCCCTGTTTTTGTAAAAGCTCATCTATAGCTTCAAAAGGGAAATACCCCTCATGGCGAAAAAATTCTTTGCCATCTTTGTCCAGAAACACCTGTGTTGGGATTACGCGTATGCCAAACTTTTGAGCATACGGTGCCCCTTCCTGTGTCCATACATCATAAAAAACAATTTTTACCTTGCTGCCATATTTTTCTTCAACTTTTTTCATGACTGGTTGCATCATACGGCATGGGATACAATTAACCGAGCCTATTTCAACAAATGTTACTATAGCGTTATCCTTTGTTTCAGCCACTACAGTATTTTCTACTGTTGTGTTTTGCTGTGTTTGTGCATCATTATTATTTTGTTTACAGGCGATAGTTACTGATAAGAAAATCAATAGTATAGAAACAATCCACTGTTTCATAGGTTATTCTCCCTAAAATTTAATTTAAACGTTATGATGCTCTCACTTCACTTTGAGCATCATCACAGTCATTTCAAGCAATCCTTTTTGGCATTTCGAGCAACCCTTTCTGTCATTTCGAGCGCAGCGAGAAATCTTTTCTCAGTACTTTAATATTTTTTCTCACTTCATTCCTTTTAATGATAGCGTAGCACTGTCATTCCGGACCTGTTCCGGAATCTTTATCCTCACCGTTTAGATCCTGAATCAAGTTCAGGATGACTGGCTGAATCAATCCTGAAATAAATTCAGGACATGGTTCAGGATGACTTGTTACATAGCCGTCATTCCGGGCTTGACCCGGAATCTCTTCGTAGTACTGTCATTCCGGACCTGTTCCGGAATCTTTATCCTCACCGTTTAGATCCTGAATCAAGTTCAGGATGACTGGCTGAATCAATCCTGAAATAAATTCAGGACATGGTTCAGGATGACTTGTTACATAGCCGTCATTCCGGGCTTGACCCGGAATCTCTTCGTAGTACTGTCATTCCGGGCTTGACCTGGAATCTTTACAACTCATTGTCATTTTGAGCAACCCTTTCTGTCATTTCGAGCGTAGCGAGAAATCTTTGCTTTGTACTGTAAGATTTCTCCTCGCTTCGCTCGTCGAAATGACAGAGTGTACTAATATTCAGCCAAATAATATCAAACACGCCTATCTATGATATTGACTAAAACATTACTATATTAAAACCTTACTAAAATTACAATTTTTCCGCAACTTCATCAATGTAATAAAAAAACGTCATTGCACTATCAACAACTACTACATGAACAGCCGCCAGATCCTTCATCTTCCGCTATTCTGACAGACACTGATTGGTAATTTAGTATATCTTCTTTAATACGCAGTGCTATCTCCTCAATTATCTCTTCATTGACGGGAGTTTCACCTTTTTTGCAACCATAATTGGCCAAATTATATACTTCGGGTGTAACACCTATAGCCTCCAGCCCTTTCTGTGCACAGGCAACAGGACAGCCATCAATGACTATATTGCGATCTGCCCCCTGTGCTGAAGCAATAAACCCTGAATGGCGTGCACCAACTCCTGCCAGACAGGTCATCCTTCCAACCTTTTCTTTTGAAAGGATCCGGGTAACCCTGTCAGCTATACAGCCAACATCAGCCGCACCAGAACATGAATATAACAGTACAGTACCGCCACCACAACAGTCCATAAACAAACTCCTTCTGATAGAATTAATAAAATTTACTGGATTAACTTTTTGATTTCATCCAGTGTTGGGATTTTTCCAGCCACCTTAACCTGTCCATCAACAACAAGCGCGGGTGTAATCATCACACCATAGTTCATTATCTGCTTGACGTCAGTAACCTTTTTTATTTCATACTGCAAACCTAACTCCTTTGCAGCCTGTTCGGTTAAATTTTGCAACATGTTGCACTTTGGGCAACCGGTACCCAGAATTTCAAACTTCTTCATCACAACCTCCTTTAGATACATTAAAAACTTATACCACACTTAACATACATAACCTCATCAGCTTTTGACAACGAATCATCTTTTTTATGCTGATAATATACAATAGTTCGCACATCTTTGCTGAAACGATATCCAATACCACCTGAGTAAATCTTAGTGGTATTATCTGTATCTGTATTTTTTCCATAACCAAAGCGCACCGCTATAATCAGTGGGACAGTCCACACGTACGAGAGGTCAACATGCAGGTAACTATCTATCAGCCTATAATTTGTTTTTTGGTCACTTACTTCCTCAACAGGTAGTGCATATACAACACCGGCCTTTACAACATCCTGTGTATAGAATGCACCAAACGCCGTGTTGTTGGTATAGTTATTTGACCTATCACTATCATTGGTTATACAATATCTATTGAATGCTATCAGACTGAAATGTTCAAACGGTTTCACCGTGAGCATACCATAGTAGGCTTTACCATCATCGGTTTCGCTTACATGCTTAAATCCTTCACCATTGGTGATAGCTCCTGTTATGGTAACCACTTTGAATAAAGAAACATCGGCTCTGACCCCGGCATCTGCGGAATAATCAACCGTAGTCCCCAGCAGATCTTTTGAATTGTCAAAATAGTTCTGCTGTATCCACCGGTAATCACTTTGTTCATCAACATAGTTTAGCAGCGGAGTTCCCACCATACCAAATTTGACCGCATATCCAATTGAATCAAACTGCTGTGCTGCCTGAACATACGCAAACTTAAGATACACCGTATAATTGTTGGTTTTTGATTTCACTTTTGAAGCTGTCCCACTATCTTCCTGGTATTCTGTTGTGCTTTCGCTTTCTACCTGGCCAATATCAGTCGTCACTCGCAAGCTCCATATCTCATCAAACTGCTTTGTAAAGTTAACATACACACGGTTAAGCTCAAAGGTATTTTCACATTCTGAACCATCTGACCTCTGTATGTCCTTCTTCCAGTCAAAATAACCAACACCTGAAATATTTACCAGTGGTTTGCTTTCTTCTGCAAAACCATACCCGGTAACTATCGCCCATACAATAAAAACTACAGCAATTTTCTTTAGCATGTACTTATCCTCCTATGAATACATCATTCCAAACACAAGTCCTGTGATGGTTGCCATAACCACCACCAGCGATACATAGATAACAGTCTTTTTGGTACCTATAACACTGCGTATAACAAGCATATTGGGAAGTGACAACGCAGGACCAGCTAAAAGCAATGCTAATGCGGGACCATATCCCATACCACTGCCAAGTAATCCCTGCAAAATAGGTACCTCGGTGAGGGTAGCAAAATACATGAATGCACCTACTAAAGAAGAAAAGAAGTTAGCAAATACGGAATTACCACCAACAGCAACACTAACCCACTCTGATGGAATTATCCCCTCATGCCCAGGACGGCCTAACAGGAACCCCGCAACAAGGACACCACCTAAAAGAAGCGGCAGTATCTGTTTTGCAAATGACCATGTTTGCTCTAGCCACGTTTCCATTTCGCCTTTTTCAGTAGCAGTAATTAGTGTGAGTGCAACAACTCCTGCAGCAAATGCTATCATAGGCTCATGGGGAAATAGAAATCCTAAAACACCAACGACAATGATAGAAACCAGCACCTTCCACCACTTCACGCCAAACCATGCACCAAGTGTTAGCCCAAATAACAACGATGATATGCCGGTAATTTCCCATTTATAGCTAAAAATAGTGTACCATAGACCCTCCTGTGTTGCAGGTTTTCCCCAGTTTGCAAATACCAGTATTGCCACCATCAAAAAGAAATAGATAACCGTTTGCCACAGTGGGCGCGGTGTTTGGGGCTCAGGGCTTCCCATCATGGCATTGGCTTTTTCTATTTCCTCTTTTCTGAATATGAGATACATAAGCGCACCAATGACCACACTGAAAAGGATTGCACCCAAAGCACGCGCAATACCTATTTCAAGCCCTAACACTCGCGCAGTAAGAATAATTGCAAGCACATTGATAGCAGGTCCTGAATATAAGAAAGCTGTTGCAGGCCCCAACCCTGCGCCCATAGTATAGATGCCTGCAAAAAGCGGAAGCACCGTACACGAACACACGGCCAGTATGGTTCCCGAAACCGATGCCACACCATATGCCAGTAACTTAGGTGCGGTGGCCCCCAAATATTTCATTACACTGTTTTGACTGACAAACGCTGCAATAGCTCCTGCAATAAAAAATGCAGGCACCAGACAAAAAAGAACATGTTCCTGTGCATACCACTTTGTCAGGTGCAATGCCTCAAATACAGCATTGTCAAAACGCGGATTGCCAATTGGCAGATAGTAAAAAACAAGAAATGCTGCAACTATATACAGCAACTTCTTTAACTCAGTCTTCCAGTCCATATACGCAACTCCTTTGAAAAATAAAGTAATAAATTAAAATTTCTCAGTCACTTCGCTCCTTCGAAATGACAGAGTATCATTTGTCATTCCGGGCTTGACCCGAAATCTTTTCGTCATTTGTCATTCCGGACTC
>JBFLZD010000015.1:24946-62713 GCA_040756435.1 Spirochaetota bacterium
GATCCGGAATCTCTTCGTCATTTGTCATTCCGGACTCGATCCGGAATCTCTTCGTCATTTGTCATTCCGGACTCGATCCGGAATCTCTTCGTCATTTGTCATTCCGGACTCGATCCGGAATCTCTTCGTCATTTGTCATTCCGGACTCGATCCGGAATCTCTTCTTCCTACCATTGGGATCCTGAATCAATCCTGAAATAAATTCAGGACATGGTTCAGGATGACTGGCTGAATCAATCCTGAAATAAATTCAGGACATGACCAAATGACAAATACTAAACTACAATTTTATGCGCTTCGTTTTACTACAACATTGCGCAATCTTAACCTGATGTGCCGCATTAAATTCAATAACTCTATCTACACACCCAATAAAATCTAAAACGCAGGGAGTTTTCAGATGATAATATACTGTTGTGCCCTGCTTTATATCATACACCAGCCCTGCATTTTTCATCACCGATAAATGTTTGGATACCGTTGACAAGTCTGCACCTACAAGCTGTTGCAGCTCACACACGCATCGGGGTCCTTTTTCAAGCTCCTCCACCATCACAAGTCTACTTGGATGCGCCAGTGCCTTCATGATTGTAGCACGTGTTTCATACTTTTGTCTTAACAGTGGGTCCATAGCAATATTCCTGTAAATTGATATATAAATTATCTTATTTGGCAATATAGCCAAATATAATATATCTTTCTAAAAATTTTTTTACTAGTGATCCCTCCATGGCTTACAATACTTCATAATACAATTGATTATATTGCTTTAAAAATACAACTAAGCCTTCTTTAACTGATTGTTTATCATGTGATTGAATTTTGCTTTTAAATTTATCCCATAATATAACTATTTCTTTTACAATGTCCTGTTGTGCTGAATCATTATTATGATTCTTAGCTTGCGCTTGTAATCCTTTCATTATTGTATCGCACTGATTGATCTGATTATCAACACCGTTCCAGTTTCCAGCATTTGCCATAGACACTATCATTTTTATACTGGATCGTAAATCAAACATCATGTCAGCTAAGCCTACATTTCCATTAATCTTATGCATTTTAACAAAAAGCATACAATTAGAGCCACAAAACTGAACCGCACGTTTTATATTACCTTTTGCAACGTTCTCACGCATTAGCATAAAATTATCTTTTGCCTCATCAAAGTACAAAGCCCATGCCGGGTCATTACTATATGGCAAAGGTGGATTATTCTTATACTTTGAAGAAATGGAACCCCATGCCAGTATAATCTGATCAACTTGATCAAGCATTACTTTGTTCAATTTAACATTAGGTTCCTGTAGCTGCGCACAAAGGGAAAAAACTTTTTTTCGGAATAAACTCAAATCATTATCAAAATCATTTGATCCCAATCCCATGCTAATACTACCTGCTATTAAAAAACATGTTATCAAAAACTTTTTCATAAGTCCTCCATAAATTATTGTACTTTCTTCAATTCCTAGTTTTATGCATCATATAATATGCTACTGGCATAAAGAAGAATGTTAGAAATAATGAGTATATTAACCCACCAATATCTGCTATGGCCATTGGTTGTAATAATTCAGTTCCTTCACCCCATCCCATAGCAAGAGGCAGTAATCCAAATATACCCACAAAAACTGTCATGAGGATTGGGCGCAAACGAAGCCCTGATGCCAGTATAATAGCTTTTTCTATTGATCCTTCTTTTTGTTCAAGCTCACGTATGAAAGTTATCAACACTACTCCATGAATAAGTTCCATCCCTGATAAAATTACAACTCCAATCAATACGGTTACTCCAATTGGCGTATTGGTTAAAAACATAATAACAGAAATTCCTGCCAATGAAAGAGGTATTCGTATTAGTAATAGAAATGGAATGCCAAACGATTCAAATTGAATTGCAAGAATAACATACGCAAAGAATAATGCCAATGTAATAATGATCAGCAAACTTTTAAAATTTTCACTCATCATTCGTGCCTGAGCACCCATTGATATATTCCATCCTGAAGGCAATGAGAAATCACTCAAGCGCTTCTGAATTTCATTGTTTACATCTCCAACACTTTCTCCAACAACCGATGCAGTTACTTTAATAAGCCTCATCTGATCTATTCGGTCAATTTCTACCGGTCCCTGTGATCGCTCAACTGTACCAATACTGGATATATAAATTGGAAATCCACCAACAGTAAAAAGGGGAATATTACCAATGTCAATCTTGCCTTTAAACTGCTCTTCACCTAATACTACACGGACAGGATAATAATACCCACTATCAAAATAATATGTTGCAATTAATCCATCTATCAGCATTCTTGCTGTGGTAGCTATTTGATTAACAGAAATTCCAAGATCAGACACTTTATCCCTGTTTACCAGTATATGATACTCGGGCTTTGTTACATCCAGCGAAATATCAATATTTGTTAGCCCTTTTATATCTTTTATTCTGTTGATAATTGACTGTGCAGTTATTGCCATGTCCTTTACAGCAACAGTCTTTGGTGCTCTAATTTCAACTTCAACATCAAATTCACCTATCTGTCGAATACCTTTCATCTTTGAATGAAAAACCTTTACCTTTGCACCCGGATATCTTGCAGCTTTTCGCAACTGATCACCATATTTTTCAACAAATTCATCTGTAGTGATTTTTCGTTTATTACCCGGTATTAACTGTATATCCACTTCTCCTTCATTTGCAACCTCAGAAGTAACAAGCCCCCATATTTTCCCACCTGCCAATGAAAATGCTGTTTCAACATCCGGAAGTTTTAATACTTCATTTTCAATATTTTTTACTACCTGAAAGGTTTGTTGCATTGAAGTTCCAATTGGCATTTTAACTTTTGCTGTAATCATGCCATCATCTGCTTTGGGCAAAAATTCAGTACCTACAAAATTTAAAAAGATTACGCCCAGTATAAAAATCACGATAGTAACAATTAGAATTCTGTAACGGTGTTCAAGAGCAGATTGTAACCTAACCTGATACCATTGTGTCAGATTATGCATGAACTTATCACGAAGTGGTGCTTTAGACTCTTTTGCAGTATTACTGGTTATTAATGTTTTTGTCATTTCTGGAACAGTAGTAAATTCAAATAATAAGCGGTTTGCAAGCATAGGAGTTACAGTCAAAGCTACAAGCATAGAAAAGCCAATTGATAGTGCCACGGTAATAATAAGCTCATGGAATAGGAGGGATACAAGACCTGGTACCATAAGGAATGGAAGAAATAATGCCATGAATGTAAAAGTAGCAAATGCAAGTGCCACGTTAACCTGATTTGCACCTTCTTCAATAAAGTTTGCAGCACCCTCTTCCTGTAATCGCGTAATATTTTCAAGAACAACAACAGTTTGATCAAGAATAACCGTAATGGCTATAACCAAGCCACCCAATGATAGAATATTAAGAGAATACCCAAGAATATTCATTGAAAAAAAGGTTAACAACAAGGGCAACGGAATAGACAATGTTACAATCAGTATTCTCCTCCATCCACTTAAGAAAAACCACGTCACCATTATAACCAGTAAGGCCGCAATCACTGCTGCATCTCTTACGCCAGATACGGCTGCACGAATATAATCTGCCTGGTTATATATAATTTTCATTGATACATCAGATGGTAGTATAGATTGTAATTCTTGAATCTTTTGTTTAATACGCTGCCCAACTTGAACTGTATTAGCATTGGCTTGCTTAAAAATTGAAAGTTTTACCCCTTCATGCCCATTCAATCTGGTAATAATGCGCTGTACATCATGTGTATCTATAACCTGTGCAATATCCCGCAAATAAACATAGCCACCATATTCATCACGTTTCAAAATTACATTTTTTATATCATTGATACTGGTAAACCTGCCCATTGTACGTACGCTAAATTCCTTGGTTTCGCCAGTTATGCGCCCGGCAGACAATTCAATATTAGCATCCCGGAGAACTTTCATTAACGAATCAACAGTTATTCCCAGAGCTTGCATTTTATGGGGATTTACGATAACTCTGATTTCCCGTAGCAGACCACCGGTAACTTCCGTACCTGCTGTTCCCTCCACAGTGGCAAAATATTTTTGCAATTCATTTTCCACCCATAATCGTAATGAAACAAGATCCATTTTTTGTGATACTACCAGTAAATCTATAACAGGTAGTTGCGAAGGATCAGCTTTTATAATAAGAGGTTCTTCAGCATCTGCCGGGAGTTTTTTCTTAACAAGCCCCATTTTTGCAGTAACATCCTGATATGCAATATCCCTATCTGCTGCATAATCAAAGTTAACCAGTAGCGTATATAAGCTATCAGTACACTGTGATTCCAGATAATCCAGATTATCAACTGTAGCCATTCTTGGCTCAATTACTTCAGCAACATTATCCTCAATTTCTTCTGGTGTTGCACCACGCCAGGTAACATAAACCTTAACCAGAGGATATGTAATATCAGGAAGCAAATTAACTGGCAATTGAGTAAAACCAAAGATGCCAATAACTATCGCCGCAAATATTAATACAGTAATTGCAACCGGCCGTTTTATTGATTCATTAGTTAAATTCATTGCTGTCCGCCTTTGTTAAATTTTCTTTTTTTCAGTATTTCCCTGTTTTTGTTTCATCACTTTTACTTTCATGCCATTTTTACAGTTTTCTTGTCCCAATACAACAAGCTCATCACCAAATGATAATCCCTGTAGTATTTCAATTTTAGTATTGGACTCTATTCCTGTTATAACAGTCTTCTCCACAGCTTTACCATCTTTTACAATAAATACTTTTTTGTTTCCCTGATAATCTAACAATACTGACTCAACAGGAACAACAATGGTTTGGGATTTATGATCTGTGACAAAATCAACAACGCTGGTCATACCAGGTTTTAAAATGGGGTTTGAAGATATGTTGATTTCAACACCAGCTGTTTTTGACATTGGATTAATACCATATGTGATAATGGATATTCTACCTTTTAATTGTATTTCCTGGCTGTCATTTGGCACCCTGACTACTACAGTATTACCAATATGAACTTTTGAAATCAGTTCTTCAGGTAATGACGCCCGTATTATTAATTTGTTCAAATCGGCTATTTCAACAAGATTTTGTTTTAAACCTACCATTGAACCATTTTCTATTGTTTTTGAAAGAACAGTTCCGCTTACTGGGCTTACACATGGTACTGGTTTGTAAAGACTATACGATGACTGGAGCATTTTTTGTGCTTCTTCATATCGAGCTTTTGCTATTTCTTTATTTGATTCGTCTGCATTCTCATATTCCCGCTTAGCAGTATTATATTCAAGCTGAGCCTGTCCCAACATGTTTTGAGAATCAACTGGTAGGATATAACATACTATCTGCCCTTCATGGACATACGAACCTTCTTTCACAGAGAGAGATTTTACAAAACCTTCGGCTGTTGCCTTAACCCATGTATGTGTTTTAGAATCAACATTCCCCAAAACAGAAACATAGCTAAAAATTTCCCCCGGTTTTACTGTAATTGTTTTAACTGGAATTATCTTTTCTTCTTGCTTTGATTTCTTTTCGCATCCGCTTATAAAAAATAATGCAATAATGACAATAACAATAACAAACCGCTTCATTTTTATTTCTCCTTATCTTTTATAGTTTCTGTACAAAGATATTTCATCTCCTCACAGGCAATATAATAATCTATCAAACCATTTATGAAAGATAGGTATGCATTATTCCATATAATATGTGCATCAAGAAGTTCAATTGTTGTTAATTTACCTATTTGATATTTTAACTCAGATGCAATGAGTGATTCACTTGCCAGATCAAGGGCTTTCTGAGTTGTTAATATCCTGTTTTTTCTGTCTTTGAGCATTGCTAAGGCAGCCTGATATCGCACTCCTAATTCTATCTCGGTTTTTCGTAATGACTCAGTAACCTGATCATACCGTGCATGTGCCTGTTTTATTTCAGTATAAATGCTTCCACCATGAAAAAGGGGCATTGTTGCAATAAATCCAACATACCAGTTTGGATACCCTGGAAAGAATTTTGATTCTTCTCTATAGTAATTGGCATTAAAATATACTGTTGGCATTAATGTGCTGTATGCCTGTTCTTTTTCAAAATCAGATTTCTCTTTTAATAATTGCGCAATCTTGAGTTCAGGATGATTTTTGGGAAGTGAGTAACATTGCGATACATCAAAGTAATTATCTGGTGGAGGTATCAGTTCATGTTGAGCATATACAGGTTCATCTGTTCCCAGTACCTGCCCCAACATCAAGGCTTTGGAATATGCTAGATTTTTTAAATTTTCCAATGCATCTATAGATATGGCCAATTGTGTTTGCACTTTTAAAAGATCTATATTTGTAAGCTTGCCACCTCTATATAATAAATCTGTTATAACTTTTTGGTTCTGGAGTTTATCGGTCAACTCCTTCTGGATTGTTACTGCATAGTTGCTGCGCAATTGTTCATAAAACGCTTTAGCTATTGTAAGTTTTGTATTTAAAAGCATAACATCATACTTCGTTATCTCATATTCATAGGCTGTCTTTAATGCCTTAATTTGATAATATTTTTGACCAGAAAAGATTACCTGACTCAACATTACTCCTGCAAAATAGTCTTCAAAACCTGGTCTTTCACCAATCTTTTGCACGCCAGCAATTTCTTTTTGCGTTAATGGGAGCTGATCGTATTTTTTATATACAAGGCTGGCATCAATCTGTGGCAGATATGAGGCAATCATCTGATAATATTTATAACGTACTTCTTCAACTTTATTGTGCTGAAGTTTCAGGTCATTATTATTTTTCAATCCTAGAGAAACGCACTCATCAATAGTAAACCGTTTTTCACCAGCAATTGCACTATGAGTTAATACAAAAAAACAGAATACCGTTATAAAGAAATTTTTTATATATATTTGGCAAATATGTATCAATGACTCATTCAATGTTGTATCCATGCGATAATCCTCAAATGTCAATAAAAATTAACTAAATATTTCTTATTTGGCAATATAGCCAAATAGCCATAGTATATCTAAAAAATTTTCAGGTAAATATTTTTTTATAAAATAATCTTGCTCACATCACTAATTTATAAAATAACAAGAGCATAGTATAGAGCAGCATTTCCTGCTATTCACTATTTTTTAATCAGGCATAAATTGTGTTGCAATATACATTTCTTTTTTTATACTGTTTGTGGCGATAGTTACTGTTCATAAATCCACACATAAGTATTAACTTAAAAATGGAAAGAATATGAATTGCAATTTTATTTACACTATATGAGAAACACCATGAACAAGAAAACTCTTAACTCTCTTACACGATATGCATTTACCATTGTTAAAACAATCATTACCACTATTGGTCCACGCCCATCCTGCTCGGATGAATCACACGTAACAGCACGCATATTTGAAATACTGTACAGAGCGTATTGCCACCGGTCACAGCTTCAATCATTTACCACCCATCCTGCTGCTTTTTTAGGATTTTTAACGCTGGTGCCATGGATATACAATGCTTCGGTTATATGTTTAATACTGCACTGGTATGGTATAGCAGCACTTGGATTCACTGTTGCAAATATCATTGCATCGCATCAATTTATTTTTTACAAAGGCACCTTTGATTTTATGTACCCATCAAAAAAAGGTTACAATGCTATAGGCATTATTAATCCTAAAAAAGAAGTACGCCAGCAGATCATCATTAGCGGTCATCACGACAGTGCATACGAATTTACGTTTATGCGCACCACACCACGTTTGTATCGCATACGTGTTGCATCAATTATTCTTTCCATGGTACTATCGCTTGTTATTGGATGGTTAATTGTTGTTAATGCGTACTGGTGTAATTCACATGCTTTGCACACTATCTTTACGGCAATAATTGTGCTGCTTGGTATTGCTAACATGCAGATGCTTTTTTTCAAAAGCAAAAACGCTACACCGGGTGCCGGCGATAATTTAATTGCAAGTGCCATTACCGTAGTACTGGCTAAATTTTTCGGTAACTATCGCCCGGAATATACCCGTTTAATCTTTGTAAGCTTTGATGGCGAAGAATGCGGCCTTAAAGGCTCAAAAGCTTTTGCACATGAATACCGCGAGCATATTGGCAGCATGCCAACATATCATTTTAATATAGACAGTTTGTATAAACCAGAACTTATCAAATTTTTGACCAGCGATGTGAATGGGTTTGTGCCACTTTCAAAAGAATTTGCTTCACAATGTGTGGCAATAGCGCACGGTATAGGTTATCCTGCAAACATATTTGCCATGTATCCGGGAACAGGTGCCACTGATGCTGCACCGCTGGCACAGGATGCTATTGCAACAACACTAATAGCACTTCCCACTGAAGTTGAAAAGCAGGAAAGTGTGTATCACACCACCAATGATACAGTAGAAAACATACATCCCGATGTTGTGAAAGCAACCATAGAAATAGTTTATAGTGTTATTCACTACCTTGATAAAGAAATAAAAGGCTGTTCAATAGTTGCAAATAAAAATCAATGATATTTTCTCAGTAGGTTAATACTGCATCACTTTCAAGGACAATCTCATTTACTTTTGCGCCACCTATAGCTTCAGCTCCTTCAATTAAATCTTCAACTTTAATTTTTCTTTTATTCATACACGGTGTGCAAACAAGAAGTTTGTTGCCTGCTTCGATATATGATTTGATCATATCCATAAGCGGATTAAATCCTTCAAAATGGATGTGCTCAGCGTAACCTTTCATTGCAAGCATGACCGCTTTCCCCTGCAAAATAATAACTGGAGTTACATCCATAGCCACGGCGGTATTTGCAAGAACAAACGGAATGGAAGCCATTTCGGGATCATCATCAGCATGAGTGACAATATACGTAATCTGTTTACTGCTCATACATCCTCCTAAAATAATATTTATTGTGGAATAAATAAAAAATATATTGAAACGATGGTATTTTAATAATTTATATAATTCTTTAATATTTGACAACAAAAAATTATGCATTCAGTTAATAGTAAAACAAATTTTTTTAATGTATAATATTCTCTGATTTGGAAATGGTATAAGTAATAATATAGTACGGGGTTGTCCCAAAAGACACCTCTTTGCAATGACTTTTGCCTTCCTGTCATTGCGAGGAACGAAGTGACGAAGCAATCTTGTCTTCTATGGTATTTAGATTGCTTCACCCCGACTTCGTCAGGGTTCGCAATGACCTTCATACTTCGTCATTGCGAGGAACGAAGTGACGAAGCAATCTTGTCTTCTGTGGTATTTAGATTGCTTCGCTACGCTCGCAATGACTTTGCACCCGCGTCATTGAAAACTCCACGGATTGTTTTGGGACACCCCCGGTGTACACTATATTCATTATGAAATTTGTTAGGGAATGAGTACTGTAACAAAAAAATAGTTTTTTTGATATAAATGTGATTTTTATATTCAGGAAGGATGCACGCCAGACAGGACTCGAACCTGTGACCCACGGCTTAGAAGGCCGTTGCTCTATCCTGCTGAGCTACTGGCGCGTTAAAAATTCGGGGCGAGAGGATTTGAACCTCCGACCTCATGGTCCCAAACCACGCGCTCTAGCCGGACTGAGCCACGCCCCGAAATACAACAATTATACAATTATATATGGGAAAATATATCACACCAAATGATTTTGTCAAAGTAATAAATCAATACTTTGTGTCAATAAAATTTTATTGTTAAATGTGTTTGCTGAATGTTATAAATAAAAATACTATCTCTACTGCAACGGATAATCCTGAAGTACTTTCTGTAGCAGTGGTACATCATCGGTTACTATCCCATCAACATCAACATCAAGAAGGCGACGCATATCCTGCTCTCTATTTACTGTCCACACATCAACCTGTATGCCTCTATCATGTGCCATACGTATCAGTGCACCATTTGCCAGGTGCGAAGGCCCAATGTATTCCGGTATCTGCAGTGCATCACCAGGAAAATTTTTAAAAAGCCCCAGAAGTCCTGATCTGAATAAAAAATAAAACCCCAGTACACCCCACAGCCCAAACGATGTTGCCATAGTTGGGATTCTTTTCCGTACATACTGTAAATTTTTTCCATACTGGGATGCGCCCAAAACTCTGTGTTCAGACTTGTGACGCAGTACAATATCACAAAATTTTTCTGCCAGCACTATGGTATTATCCTTCAGGTCAACATTGAAGCGCTGACCAGGAAAAGCCTCCAGCATCTCTTCCAGTGTCATAATAGTAATGCTGTTGCCACGGTAGGGATAACTTTCCCCATCCAGGGTAAAATGATATGCCGCATCAAATTGTTTTATTTCTTGTAAAGTAAGCTCACTTACTTTCCCCTTTCCATTTGTTATGTGCGATAGTTCCTGGTCATGAACTATCACCACATGTCCATCCCTGGTAAGATGCGCATCAGTTTCAATGACATCTGCTCCTAACTCAATTGCTTTTTCAAACGCAAGTGCAGTGTTTTCTGGATATTCTTTTGAATATCCACGATGAGCAAAGATACGGGCTGGTTTTTCAAAAAATGGTTTTTTCATGTTTGTACACTCTTTAGAATATACTCAACAGCATACTGTAAATTCTTTTTAACAACTATCGCATTATCAATTTCGTTTCTATGTTTTCTGCCATGTCCTGTCAACACATATATACCCTGCATTCCAGCATTTTTTGCAAGCAGTATATCCGAAGGATGATCGCCAATAACAAAAGACTCATTTATATTAATTTTAAATGAAGTAATAGCTTTTTTTACAAAAAATGTTTTTGGTTTTCTGCATGCACAATTGTCTTCTTTTTTGTGAAAGCAACTATATACAGATTCAATGTGAATTCCATTATCGGACAAAACTTGTATAATATAATTATTTACTACCAAAACTTCATCAGGAGTTACAAATCCCTTTGCAACTCCTGCTTGATTGGTAATAATAAAAAGCTTAAAAAATTTTTGAATTTTTCGCAACGCTTCAAACGTAAATGGATAAAACTTTACTTTGTGTATATCCCCTATATATCCATTATCTTTAATAATTGTCCCGTCTCTATCAAGGAATACTGCCCTCTTTATAGAATGCATTTTTAATCTTCCATAATTAAACCATCATCTTTTATTAACTGCATATAATCACTCACCGTACCATCAGACATACAGCATTCTATGATCTGCTTGCCCAAGGGAAGAAGATTTGGATCATTGTAGTAATCCATAAGTTCCTTCTTGAAAAATTCAACCAGTATCTGCGCACCCCTATCATACACATCTTCACCAACTTCATTTTGCAGCTCAGGCCTTAAAAGAAACTTTTCAATTTCCACTCCTTCTATAACAAGCTTATTCAATGAAAATCCTAACAATGAACAACGTGATTTAGATAATTCATCAGCAAAAAACTTGACGCCTCCTCTTCGTGCTAAATATTCACGCATAATCCATTGTGGATTAAAACCAACCTTCCATGCACCAATATACTGATTGGGTGCCAGTACATACTTTACTTTTGGACTGACAATAATTTGTTCAAGCAGCAAATTTGCAAAATTAACTTTTTTACCTGTTGCAAAAGGCCAAAAAGAACCAACCCCTTCGGACTCAAGCCCTCCAGCTTTTACAATACTTGGATTATCATGACCTCGAGGTGACACAAGCCTCCATAACCAGGCTATTGCCGGTGGAAGTATATGAAATAAACCTATTATTCCATAATCAGGCTTTTCTTTTGTAGAAGGGGGAGTCCTTACACCAAAACTTCTTATATGAACCTGAACAGGTTTATTAACAATGTCCGGCATTGTATTGCGTGGAACAAGAAAGCGTGGATTGGGACAGGGTTTTCCAGGCTCATCTTCAATATGTTCCCATAAAAGTGCCGTACTATATGGCTGAGCATCTATATTCAAAAACATCAATGGCACTTTTGGATGTATTGAAAGCGATTCAATGTCAGGATCAGTACCATACTGTTCAATATGATTAACCCGTATAAACCATCCTGCTTCAGCATCTTTAACATATAAATAACCATCATTTTTCTGAAATGATGGATGGCATAATCCCATATCATCAACAACTGGCCGCAAAAAACATCCTCGCGGTAGTACCAGTGATAATGTTTCACCAGTAACTATATTTTCGCCAAGTTTTATTGTTCCATCTACATCGCGATGTATATGTTCGTTTGTTTCACTTTTTCCACTTCCGCTAGCACCTTCATGCATTATGGTTGTTTTGTTACCATATGGGGTAATAACCTGCACAACCGCACAGTGATTTGTTACCCAACCTTCTTTCTCGCCAAAATCAAGCAACGATGAATATACACCTTTCTTTGCACTTGGACCTGGATATAGATTATAACTAAAAATTTCATGCACGTTTTCACTCCTGTAGTGAACAACTATCTGTTTCCCATTGAAATGGGTATGCCTGAATACTGGTGCAATGTATAATATACATTTAACAGGAATTGTTCCTTCAATCTGTCCTTCATTAATGATTCCCTGTAATATCCCCAATCCTAAACAAAAGAAGCCAGCGTTTGCAGGTGCTATCGCCATTCCATAACATCCTTCAAGTTGCCCTGCTTTAAAGAAAAACACTGCTAAATCCTGCTTTTGTAACCAATCAAATGTATCTTTTTTAAGCTCATTAAAATCTTTGCCAAATCGTTGTGTATAGGTTATCTTGTCAGTGGGCAGGTCATCTCCAATCACCATGCTATCAGGATCACGCCTGCGCATATATGCTTCAGTATAATTAACAGCAATGCCATTTTTTACTTTATGAACTATCGCCTCACAATATCTTCCCTTTCCTGGAACATCATATTCAACCTTTTGCATACCATCACTGCCATATTTGAGTGATAATGCAAATAGATCATCAATAGTATGGACAATAGTTATGCTGGTTGTTTGCAACAATGTTTTTACCTGTTCTGGTACAATTAATTTGCTCAGAAGGTCTTTCATTGTGTTTCCTTTCTAATTCAAAGAATTCTAAGAAATGTAAAAACTATAATCTCCAATTGCCACTAATTAAAACATAAATAAAATTTCAATATTATTTTTTGAATATTTTGTAAAATGCTGCAATAAGTTGTATAAGCTGATATTTTACATAGTGAATTTTGGACGACAATATAATATTTTAAATGTTTACAAAACTGTTATTGTGCTATACTGTGTAAAGATATTACTTAAAATGCATATCGTGGTGATAATGCTTATATCCAATACTATTGTCATTACAATTACATTTTACTATCTTTAGCTATATATGCTCAGTACATTATTTTTACTACAGTATCTACTATTCACAGCTATACCTGTAGATAGCAATCATGAAACCATACTGCTTCACGATGCAGCCAATAAAATTGATATATCTGACTATCTGTACTATTTTGAAGATACATCCAACCGCTTACAATCCAATGATATAACGCAACAGCAAATCCAATCTAAGTTTAAAAAAGTACATAAAAAGATAAACCACGGTTTTACAAGAAGTACATTTTGGATTCGATATCACGTTAAAGACGTTTCTTCATCACCTACCACATGGTATCTCCTTCTTGATTACCCACTCATTGAAAATGTAACACTGTATAAAAAAAATGGTGACCTATTAAAAAAAATTGCAGAAATATCTCAACAACACCAATTCAATACAACTGACATCTTATATACAGGACGTATATTTGCACTTAATCCTGATAAAAAACAAATTGGTGAATACTATATCAAATTAAAAACCCGCACCACAATGCGCTTTCCCCTGTCAATATGTAATATACACTATATCAATAAAACATTCAGTTTCAAAATGCATATTAATGGACTCTATTTAGGCATAATCCTTATAATGTTTTTGTTTAACCTCTTTTATTACTTTATAATACGGTCATATAATAGCATTTTTTATTCACTATATATCATTGGATTTGGTTTATTTGTTTCAATTCAAAATGGCATTTTCTTTGAAATAATTCCGCATTTTCCCATCAAATATTTATTGCCACTTTATATGGGAGCAGGGTCACTTGTATTCATATTTTCCACATTGTTTACAATGTTCTTTTTAAAAACCAGTATTCAACTTCCAAAAATCCATATCATCTTGCAGGGAGTTATTGCAATTTCACTGGTATTCCTTGCACTATTACCTTTCTTAGATATGAGCTTTATGATACAATTTTTTGCCTTATTTGGAATACTATGGTCATTTGCTAATTTTTTAGCAGGCATGTACTCCCTGTCCACAGGATATAGGTCTGCTCGATTTTTTATCACAGGCTGGATATTTTTCTTTATTGGCGTTGTAATCTTTGCATTACGTGGATTTGGATTGCTACCCAGCAATGCTATAACGCTTTACAGTGTTGAACTTGGATCCATACTGGTTATATTCTTTTTATCGATAGCTATAGCAGACCAATATTATATCATACAACAGGAACATTCCCGGCAGCAATCTATCATTATAGAAAAAGAAAAGACATTGCGCGAAACACAAGAATTGCTTATACAAAATTTGCACCAGATGAGTACTTTTAAGGACGATCTCATCAATGCAACATCACGTCAGCTCCGTACACCACTTTCAAGTATCATTGGGATTACCGAATCACTACTAGGTGGGATAGCAGGGGAACTCAATCAAAAAATAATATATAACTTGCAACTTGTACTGGCAAGCAGCAAACGATTGTCACGATTGATTCACAACTTCCTTGATTACTCTCAACTAAAATATAATACCACACAATTATCGCTTGCAGCTGTAGACCTTAAATCAATGACTGATGTTGTCATTGATATTATACAGAAATTGCCGCAATCACATTCCATAGCAATAAAGAATAATATTCCTGAAAACTTACCGCTGGCACTGGCAGATAAAGATAGGCTACCACAGGCATTGTTCAATATTGTCTATAATATCATCAAATTAACTTCTGATGCTACTATCACATTTCATGCAGCAATTCAATCAGATGACCCTTCAAAAATTACTATCGCTATTAATGAAGATGGTAAAGGATTAC
This sequence comes from Spirochaetota bacterium, assembly GCA_040756435.1. Lineage (NCBI taxonomy): Bacteria > Pseudomonadati > Spirochaetota > Spirochaetota bacterium. The sequence continues at coordinate 40,029 of JBFLZD010000015.1, forward strand.
TCCCCTATATTTTTGATACAATTCTTCAGCAGGATATATATCATTACCAAAAAACCCCTAAAAACTCTTTCTTAACAGGTATTGAATTAACTATAGCAAAACAACTCATTGAGCTCCATGGCACCACTTTATCCATAGATACAAATCCCACCACAGGAACTACGCTGTCATTTTCTTTACAATGCGCAGATTTATCTACTAAAAAGGATTCACATGCTTATTATAAAAACAACTACATTGAATATGATCACTTTATCGATCTTGCATCTATGCCACATATAGAAAACATTGATACAACACCAATACCATCCAATCAACAAAGTGCTTGTATTGTTTTAGCAGATAGTGATCCTGTATTACTGAAAAGCATTGAAAACAATCTTGTGCTGAACGGATATCAGGTAGTGAAAGCATATAATGGGCAGGAAGTATTGGGCATTCTTAATTCAGGCATACTCCCTGATGCTATGCTCCTTGATAGCATGCTGCCAAGAACAAATACACTGGAAGTAATACGAAATATACGAACCACATATTCTATTGCTGAATTGCCAATAATTGTTTTATCACCTATTGAAGAACCGGAAAGCCTGATGGCCAGCTTTGAAGCTGGCGCAAATGATTATATAGTTAAGCCATTTTACATGTATGACGTTATATCACGGTTAAAAACACAGCTGCTATTAAAACAGGCAGTACAAAGCATTAAACGGGTTTCCCAAATTGAAAAAGAATTAGATATGGCGCGCCAGATTCAGCAAACATTAATACCACAGGAAACACCTGTTTCTGATAAATATGAAATTGCACATGTGTATATTCCAATGGATAAAGTTGGAGGGGATTATTTTAATTTCAATATAAAAGATGATAATCACATTGGCATTTTTATCAGCGATGTTTCGGGACACGGCATGCCAGCTGCTCTCATTGCTTCAATGCTACAGTCACTCATGCATACCGTTCATCATGCTGCTAATGATCCCGTATCCCTGTTACACATATTGAACACATCATTGAAAAAAAACCTGCATAATAATTTCCTTACTGCAATGTATCTCTATATTGATTTTGAATCGATGTCATGTAAGGTGTCCCGTGCAGGGCATGAGCCTCTCATATTGTATAGACGCTCCCAGGATGAAATATATGAAATACTTCCGGAAGGAAGATTAATGGGTCTGAATCTTGAGCCCAATTATACCCTTAGTGAATTCTCCATTACAACAGGTGATCGTATTATTCTTTTTACTGATGGAATAATTGAATCCATTGATGCACAGAGTAACATTTTAGGTAAAAAACAATTTAAACATATCATCAAAAAATATAGGGAAAAGCCCGCAACTGAATGTATAGATGCAATAATAGATGAACTGAAACATTTTGCTTATCCCAATGAGTCATTTAATAATGATGATATTACCGTTATTATCATTGATATTAAATAAGCTTTTTATTGCCAAATTCTTAAGTGAACTATCATGCTCCCCTTTTATCATATACAGTTAATTTTTTCACTACACGATTACAATATATAGCAAATCAAAAACAGTAATAACAATTATACAATTAATTCACTGCTCATTCCTTAAATAAATTATACACGATACTGTGAATATGCTTTTTCGATAATTATTTTGCTGTTTTATAACTAGAAAAATTACTGAAAGTGAGCGTTAATACACTTATATTGAAATGACCTTTTGGATAGCCTCAGAGGCAATAGTTAGATAAAAAAATTAATACACTTTATTATATTGCTACAGCTTAATATATATTACCATCATACTATTATTATGCTTGCAATACAACATAATAATTGGTATAATTTCATTAGTAATCATATTAATTGGATTATAGTATTATTTATTTTACTGTAAAGGACTTGCTATGGCAATTTGACAGCCACTAAAACTAACATCAATGAAATGTGTGGAGAGATAACCCACAATACATAGTCACTACCTGAAGAATTACATTGAACCATCATTTTATTCTCAAGGGCGAGAATCATGGAATACAAAAAAATAGTAAAGCGCATACTATTCTTGTTACTATCACTTTTCATTGCTGGTCAACTTATTATATATATCTATGTGGATATGCCTCTTTCAACCGACTTTTATGGTTCAATCACCAGAGAATTGGCACAGAAGCTTCAGCGTCAGTACAAACTAAAAACTGTTTGTGGCAACAACTGGATTCATTTAGGCTGGATTGCCGATCCCGATACTGAAAAATATATAATTGAAATAAAGGACAATAATGGAACATGGCAACAGATTGGATCATCACAGTTTGGTTCATTTCTTTACCGTGGAAACGGTGGACAATTTAGAGTAATAAAAATTAATAAAAAAACTAAGGAACAATCGGTACTGGGAATGGCAAAAGCTTTTTCTTACCATGCAACAGCATCTCTATACAAGCCAGTTATTACCGATAACTATCGCCCACTGTTTAAACCACAAAAACATGGCTATTATATAAATGACCACACCATTTTTAAAGACAGCAAGGGCAACTGGCGCCTGATTGGCATAACCTCAAAAACCGATGGTGACCCCAATGCCGAAACATACTTTGCTGTTGCTAAGGGGGAAAACTTTCCGCATAATTTGATGGTTGAAGAAGAACCTGTTGCTGATGTTGGCGATTTAGCGTGGGCACCGCATGTTGTAACGCATAACAATGTATATCATATGTTCTGGTCACCTCACAAACTGCATCACATGACTTCACGCGATGGCATTCACTGGGAAAATCATGCTGTAATTATGAATGCACCATACTATAAATTTTTCCGTGACTGTATGATATTACAGGTTTCAAAAGATCAATGGCTTATGTACACAACCGCAAGGGGATTATTTTTCTCGCAGGTTGATGTGTATCAATCATTTGATTTAGAACACTGGCAGTACATACGCACAGCACTGGCAAGCAGTTTTGGTAGTGAGCGCAACTCGCCATTTGCATCTATGGAATCGCCCTTTGTGGTTAAGTATAATGACGGCTACTATATGTCGGTAACATACAATAACGATACGCTTTTTATTCATGGGCTTCTTCTTCTTTTTAAGGTGTGGCTTGATACGGAAAGCTATAACGATACACTGGTGTTTTATTCGGACAATCCGTATGATTTTGGTATTTACAGGGGTAAAAAGTGCTCGGACCAACTCATAACAACGCTGCGTGCACATGCTCCTGAATGGGTGTATGTGAAGGATACAAATCAATGGTACATTACCACCTGCGGATGGAAGTGGGTTGCAACATTAACTCACGGTGAGGTGGCGATAGTTCCTGTAATGTGGCAAAAGGTTAAGTAACTATCAATTACTAGTAATATTCAGGATATTCCGGGTTACAATTTTACACCCATCAAAGGTTCATTTGCCCGCGATAAATGTGAAATCTGTGGGGAATATGTTTTTGAGCGATATATACGTATTAAAAATGGGAAAAAAGTTTGTATACCCTGTTCAGGATATGATGATAAATAAATTGTGATATAGCAAGCAATACTATATGCTCAAAGAAAATGAACTTGTAAGTGTGCTGCTGCCTTATTGCAAGCCATACTCTATGCCCAAAGGCTCTATATTGTGGCTGGAAGGTGATACTAAAGGTATGGCAGTAGTATTAAAAAAGGGGAGAGTGAAAATTTACCGTATGGCTTCAAATGCAACAGCGGTAACCCTTTTTATCATGAAACCGCATGATATATTTGGCTTTTTGCCACTCATTGATAATAAACCATATCCCGTCAGTGCTGAAGCGTTTGATGATATAGAAGCTATGGTACTTGATAGAAATACTTTTGATACCATTATCAAAAAAGATCCTCAGGTATGTATATCTTTGCTGCACTATATTGCACATTATCTACGCTTGACATTTGATGGCATTGCACGTTTATCATCCAGGAGTGCAATTACACGGGTTGCATCTGCAATCGTTGGACTGGTTGAAGAACAAGGTTATTCAAAACATAACAAGCCTGTAATTTCTCTTCCAACCACTGCAAAAGAGTATGCACAACTTATTGGATTAACTCCAGAAAGCTTTTCACGTAAAGTAACCGAATTATCAAATTTAGGCATTATTGAGAAATTGGGAACTAACAGACTTAAAATTAAAGAAATTGAAAAATTGCGTGAACTGGCAAATCAAGAATTATTTTTTTAACAATTGATTCAAATCAATGCCAAAATCCACCCAACCGTATACATTTATACCCAAAGTATTAAAAACTTCACATAAGGTTAAGGAGTTACAATATGGTTAATCCAAAAGAATATCTTGAATTTGGGCAAAAGTTTCATGGTCATAAGTGCCCTGCTATGCCTATGGGTTTACGAGTTGGTGCAGCTGCAATGAATGCATTAGGAGTGGAACGTGCCAAAGATGGTCAGCTAATAGCATTGGTTGAATTGGGCGAGGATCACTGTGCAACATGTTTTGCTGATGGTATTCAGGTTATTACCGGTTGTACATTTGGTAAAGGCAACATTAAAAAGCTTCATCATGGTAAATGGGGGGTAACACTTATAAATCGTGCAACTGGAGAATCCATACGGGTGGTACCCAAAGCTGAAGCAATGCTAAAAAATAAGAGCAGCGGTTTCATGCAAAATTACAGAAAAAAAGGAATACCTGCGTCACAGGTTCCTGAACATGTTGTGGAACCACTTATTGAAATGGTTATGAATGCTCCTGATGAACAGATTTTATCAATTGGGAAAATTTTTAAACAGGAAGTGCCACCAAAGAAAGAATCATTTGAAGGCTTTGTGTGTGATATCTGTGGTGAAATGACAGTTGAAGGCTATGGACGCCCATTGGGTGAAAAAAAAGTTTGTCATCCCTGCTATGAAAAAGCACTGCATGCATAATACAGTGTTGCTTTAAAACGAAATTGGTAGCACCAGCATTACGGTATAATACTACCATGATGGTGCTACCATAACATATTTGTTATGGAGGATTATTAAAATGATAATACCATTACTGGCGGGCATAATAACATTTTTATTTACCACTGTACTAACTATAGCCGGAGTTGGTGCAGCTTTTATTTTAATTCCTGTATTTATTGGACTCAAGATAGATATTCATGTAGCCATGGCAACCGCACTACTTCTTAATGCCATAGCCATGACCTTTGCATCATACCGATTTTATAAAGATAAGCTGATACTGTGGCAGGTTGCATTACCAATCCTTATAATAGCAACAGCACTATCACCATTGGGTGCATGGACCAGCAGATTTTTAGATCGCAATGTACTTTTATGGCTTTTTACTGCATTTCTTGTATTTGCGGGAAGTATGATGCTATTTTACCAGCCAAAAGCTTCACAAAAAGAGCACTCACGTACAACACAAATCATATCGGGTCTTTTAGTTGGAAGTGCTGCAGGCTTTCTGGGAGGATTGCTTGGAGTTGGTGGGGGAAATTTTATTGTCCCTGTACTGGTGTGGTTAGGATATGACCCAAAAAAATCTTCAGCAACTACATCGTTCATAGTTATTTTCTCATCCCTTTCAGGTTTTATGGGACATGCAACATTAGGTGCAATTAATGTACCACTTCTGGCATTTACTGCCTCAGGATCAGCAACGGGGGCACTTCTGGGTGCATGGCTTATGAGTAAAAAGCTGCAGCAAAAGCAGGTTAAAGCTATCATTGGCGTTGTACTATTTGCCATTGCCATAAAAATGGCATGGGGACTTTTGTAAACTTCACCAGCGCAATTTTGTAATGATCGTATCAAGCATAATTTTCAACTGCAAAGTTAGGGGCAAATCCATGTCTTCCTTGATTTCCTGGGCGGCAAATGCATACACCGCCGAAAGTTTAGATTGCTTTCCCTGCGCGCTCACAGCCTGCACTGCAACATAATATGTATTGCCCTGCTTAAATGACCTATTCTTTGCATATTCTTTTACAAACAGTGATGTGTCTTTTGTTTTATACATTGCAGTCAATGAATCTTTTGTATCACCGCAATGAATAATGTAGGAAGCAGCCCCATCTGCTTTTTCAAAATTTACATACACACCACCATCTTTATATAATGCAAACACGCCTTTTGGCGGCTGTAATGGTGGTGTAGTTTTTTTCTCCTGATTTTCATGCAAGAGCATTACAAACGGTTGATTTGCGTAGGAAATCATCAGTTGTTGTAATTTTTGTGGCAATGGATAATGACTATGAACTATCGCCAATGCAAAATGTTGAGTGGTTCCACTGTAAGTGCATGCACCTGATTGATACTGATCCCCATTTAAGATTGCAGCTTTAAACCCCCTGCCCTTGCCCCAGGTGGGCTGATAGTACTGTAGGCCAAAAAATGTTCCAAACGGATTGAGACTTACTGCAAAACCTGTAAAAAAATTATGCGTCACCTGTAATGGACAAAAAGCAAAATTAGAAAGCGTAGCGTTATCCTTTGCTACAGCAATACATTCCTTACCATTGGTTATGGCCACATACTCCGCAGTGATGTGATTGTTGACATTAGCAAGATCTAAATTTTTACGTGAATGTTTAAAGTAATCTATTGTGTACTGCGATTCCACACCCAAGTAATTACGCTTTAATACAGTAAAAGGCTGTTTCTTTGTAGCACGCATGGCTGGATACAGCGGGCAAGGTGCAACCTGCTGCCAGGCTGGATCATAGATGCGCGCAAGCTGTGGCATACCCGGCTTAAAAATTTTTGTACGTGGTGTATCAGGATAGGTAATGGTGCCATCAACAAAGATTATATCAATACCAGCAACAAGCGCAATGACATACTCAAACTGCCCGGGGGTAATGTTTTGCGGAAGTGCAACAGTTCCTGAAATCTTAACTGCTGCAACACCATCATCTCCGTTGCGCAGCACTGTTACATCAATTTTTTCGGGGCGATAGTTTTTGTTATTGTACTGTATCCAGGGAAGTAAGCTGTACTCATCAAGAACATCTTTGCCATGTGCTTCTACTGAATTAACCCCCTGCTTAAATGTAATAGCAATTGTACTGTTTTTCAGAAGCTGTTTTGTGGCATTTGTTGTGTACTGAGTTTGACGGTGAGGCTTGCGAACAATATGATACACGCCATCAGAAAGAATCCCTTCCTTTACAAAAATTCGGCTTATTCCATTATGTGAAAAAACAAACACCGGTAATAGTGTACTATTATATTTCAGGAAATAATCGTAACCTTCATGCAAATCACCAGCAATTGTTAACACAAAATTATCAGCATTTTGTGTAAGAACCAGCAGAGAATTGACATATTCGTAGTTATTAAAATTTTGCACTTTTTTATCCTGGCTGCAAATCTTTTGTGCATATGCTTTACTATCACGTACAACAGGATTGGTTGTTGATTGCATTTGTTGAATGAGTTCATCAACAATGTGTTCACGGTTTTTTGCCAGAAACGGTGTTGCCATGCCAAAGTTTGTTGTTGAAAGAAGCCGCATACGTTTTTGAAACGATTCACCCAATGCAACTTTAATGTTTTCAGGAATAGGTTGCTTGATGTATTTATACAACGCTTTTACCAATGCATGCGTCATTCTGTCTTTTTCAACTGCAGTCCAGTAATCGCTGCAATATTTTTTCTCAGCCCAGGATACATAGCCATTAAAACTGCCATCAGCAGTATCCTGGCCAAATGAAATTTCTTTTACCGGCTTATGATGTTGCACATAATCATGTAACGTAGTAAACTCAACATAATCAAGGGATGCAATGTCATCAATGAGCTGTGAAAGCCCACCTGTATTGGGCACCCATTTTAAATATGAAGGTAGTTTATACCCATACCAGTATGAATCATCAGCATCACTGTTGATACATATCAACACATCATTCTTTATATTACCACGCAATTGCTCATGGCGTAGCATCTGAACCCAGTTATAAATGCTTACATTTTCAATGAGGTCAGCATGATTATACGCAGGTATTACAAGCATTCTTTCATTGGTTATCGTATTATTGTATATAAGCGGATTGTGAGCCTCTTCAAGCGATAATTCATCAACAAAAACTCTAAATGCATCAAACGGTATAGCACTGTAATATAGAACAACTCCCTGTATGCCAAGCTCCTTATATAGATTAAAATTTCCTGCAGATGTCATCATCTCCTGCGGACGAACATACGGCGAATACACACCAAAAATATCTTTCACTCCACTTTTCTTTACATTGGTAATAGCGTTTTGCAATGAATATACAAATTCATCGCGAGTCATTGCAGAAACAAGTCCATTATTATACGACATCAGGATGATTTCATCACCATGTTCCTTCACACGGTGTTTGATGTTCTGTATGATATCGGGAGCATATCTTGGTAATATCTCTTCTAAGGTAAAAAGGTTTTCAAAATCCCACACACCTTTAACAGGGATGCCTTTTTTATTCTTTTCATCCAGCACTTCAATAATCTTACGTACAATACGTATATCTTTGCCAAAACCTGCTTCATCGTTGGTATCAATTCTGTATGAATGATAAAAATTGGCATGAAACCCCAGTAAAACATATACTTTGTGTTTTGACTCTTTACCAATAACAGACAGTTTTGGCAATATTATTGAGCCAACCAGATATACGATATACACAACGACAAGTAAAGCTAACGCATATTTAAAAATATTTTTCATAATAATTTCTCCCACAAAATACTTCTAACAAAATTTTAGTAAAACTTCTCAATTAAAAAGAGTATTACAATTATCATTTAAACCTGGATGTTACAGGTATTAATAGTAAAACTTAATCGTAAACTTTTTAAGCATTTTTTCCTGACTGTGATTATAAACAGCACTCCAAACTATACCCATAGAACATATCACATTAATTATATCAGATAGTAACCATAAAACATACTGGTACCATACCAGATACAGTTATAAAAGGCAAGAAATTATAAAGTAAGGATTTGTTGGAATTAAATTGCTGTACGCAATGCTTTTGGTGGTGGTCCCCAGTAGAATTTTAGGCAATGGATGCCGTTTTCACGGTGAAAATCAAAGGTATATGACCTGTTTTCATAATAACTGGGTAAATTATTAGGATAGTTATCGGTATTTATTTCTTTTAATCGCTTTTTGAAATACAAAAAAAATTCTTCCAGAACATTATCCACACAAAATGCAATGATATTGGCAAGCGACATCTTCCATAACTTCTTCACATCTAAGAAAAACTCATACTCTGACTGATACAATACCAGATGTACCCGTTTCCAGGGATTGCCAGCATTACGTTTGCGGTAGGCTATGCGTTTAAATGCTACATACGTCTTTTTTTCCTTCTTTGCTGCATACATAACCAGGTACACAATAAGTGTTGTAAGCGGCACATCTAACGTGTGTGCATAATCACCAAGGATAGCTAAATGGGGAAGCGAAATACAGGTAGTGGTTTCAAAATCCATAGATTCCTCCCAAAGTGTGTATTGTAGTATTATCTGTTATGTCAATACTACATTACCGATAACTATCGTTGCAACAATTTTTTGTATATGCAATAGCAATAATCAATAATAAAAAAGTTGAAAAGTGCCAACCAATTCTTAAGTCTATTCCAGTGTGGTACACAAATAAAAATTGTTGCAAACACATACAAATAATTTATACAATGGAACCCATGAAGTTAATTTATTTTTGCATTTTTATTGTGTTCATCCTGACAGCACCTGCATACCCTCAACTGTGGGGATACTATCTTAAAAATTCCATCCCCTATGATAAACACGAGCACTACTGGGAAAACCGATTCACCAATCTTACTGTGCTGTGTTTTACAGGGATAACGGTAACCAGTACCGATTGCATTATACCTGAATTAACCAACGAACAAGCACTTTTTAAAAAAGCAAAACAGCGAGGCATAGCACTTATACCGCATGTAACCTTTAAAAATGCTAAAAGCGGTATAGCTTTCTTAACTCATCCACACCACTGGGAAAAAACAATACAAAAGCTTGCTTATGCTATACACACCAATGGCTGGGCAGGATGTCATTTTGATTTTGAATACCTGCCACCCAAATATGCTGCCAACTTTGCACAATTTTTAAAAACTTTTAGGGCGATAGTTCCTGATATAAGTCTTTCGGCGGCAATGTTTCCCCAGGTTGAATTTAATCCCACCCATGCTGCATTCCACGATTATTCACTTCTTAGCGCTTATCTTGATGCTATCGTTTTGATGTGCTACGACCACCATAACCCAAAAACAAAACCGGGGCCGGTAACAAGCGTTGCATGGTCCAGGAAAAATATTGATTACGCATTAAAATTTTTTAACGCTCATCAAATATGGTTAGGTATTCCCGCCTATGGTTATATATGGAAAAATGGCATGTATTACTCTGTCATCACCATGAGGTCATTGCCCAAATATATGTCACTTTATAGTAACTATCGCCACAGTTCCGGAACTGTTGTTATAGAATATACACAAAACAAAAACCACTACATTGCGTATGTTCCTGATTCAAAACTGCAAAACCAGTTGTGTGAGTTAGCTACTTCCTACAAGCTCAAAGGTATTGCGCTGTGGCGTTTGGGATTTGAATAAAAAAGAAAAAGGGAAGCGTGTTAGCCTCCCTTTCTTTAGGGGTAGAATTATGGGTAATGTTAAAATTTAACTTCTGTTTTTACAAAGATCTTGGTGTCAGGATCATCCAATGCTTCAGACTTAACATTCTGGTAATACACCACAGCCCTCAGGCCATTAGCCACATGATACCCTAACCCTGCTGCCCATGCTGTCACCTTTGATTTGTCAAGATCATTGTTTTCGCCAAACGAATATCGACCAACTACTATAATCGGCATGCTTATGATAGTGTCTAACCTGATATTGAGCCAGCTATCAAACAATTTGTACTTATTTTCAACAGCAGCTTGCCCCAAAGCTTTAGTGCCCACCTCAGGAAGCAGGTACATAGCACCTAGTTTAAAAAGCTCATCGGAGTAAACCACACCACCACCCATGTACCTGTTGTAGTTGTCACTAATCGTGTCGTTGGTATCCTGGTTACGATAGATGCCAAAAATGTACAGGTCTTTAACTGGCATAATCGTTGCCATGCCATAGTATGCCTTGCCGTCATCACCAAGCTTTACCTCATCGGCATATTTATACCCTTCACCATTGGTATATGCGCCAGTGAACGTTACAAGTTTATTGAACAGGGAAACTTCTAAACTAACTCCCATATCTGCAGAATTGTCAATTGACTGTCCCTTTATACTAGTGCCGCTAAGATAATAGAGAACGGTTTTTGCCTGGTCTGCATAGTTTTGCTCTAGAAAGCGGTAATCACTCTGCTTGTCAACAAAACCAATAAGTGGTGTGCTAATCATGCCAAACTGAAACTTAACGTCAGCAATGTCAAACTTTTGCTTTGCTTCCACATAGGCATATTTCAAGTATACGGTGTATCCATTGGTTTTTGATTCTACCTTTGATGATGTGGCACCACCATCTTCAGTATACTTTGTTTCACTTTTAGCATCAACCTGGCCAACATCAGTGGTTACCCGCACACTCCATATATCATCCAGCTTCTTTTTGAAATCTAAATATACTCGTTTAATTGAAAAGGTATTGTTGTTTTCGGTCTGAGTTGTACTTGAATGTTTCAATTCCTTTGACCATTCTAAATATGCCAGCCCACCAACTTCCAGTTTTGGTTTTTCCGGTACCTTTTCCTCAGGCTTTGCTTCCTGCGCAAAACCAGCAGTTGCAATTGCTATCACCGCCAAAAACGCCATACATTTTACAAACTTCATTAAAACCTCCTTAAACTTTTGTTAAATTATTAGTGTTTCAATTGTTTAAAATCTGATTGTAAATAAGCAGCACTCTATAAAGTAATTTTGTGGCAATTGTTAAGTTTTTATAAATTTTAATTTTTTTAGATTTTCCACTTTCTGTTGAAATCACTGCCCCTTAACCTGTTATAGTAGCTATTTATTAAAATTCCATTTTTTGCGTCATGTGGTTGTGAGCTTTATTTAACTCACCAAAGATATATGACTTCATATATCCACATTTATCCCCTTACACATTTAAGAACCAAAATTTTGTTGTCTAAAAATATTCTATCAATAACGAGATGATTCGCATCGTAGTCAGGTCTAAAATATATTTTGTGTTAATTACTTTTTTATGTAACAGATAATTCTTTATTTAAATTATTTGTTCTACCAACTTTCTTCTCATCTTGTCCAGTCTCTATCCTCACCACAATTTTCTTATGCTCCTCACAACCATCAAGCGAGCGTATCATCCCTGATATGGCATTAATCAACATGGTTTGCAAAAATGGCTTCATAGAAATTGGTTTGCCATCAACCTCAAGCATGATCAGTTCTCGATTTCTATTCGCAAGATATTGCTTTTCAATGAAATCAACAATCTCCCTTGCATCATTTATATTAAACTGAGGTACGTTAACATCAAGTTGTGTATCCGTGGCCACAGCTATCAGGTTGTCATCATCGGTGCAAAGAAGATCATTGTATGCTTCTTTTCTGAACACCTCAATTTTTGGTTTCTTTGAGCGCTTGTATCCTTCAGTCAGTACTATATCCACATCTTCAAAATATTTTGTTACAAGTTCGTCTATCTCGGCATCATGGTCTGTGTCCTTCATCACAGCAACACTAAAAGGAGATGATATGACAGTGATAGCTGCACCAGCTTTCTTGTGGCGCCAGCTATCCTTCCCTTCATGATCTATGGTAAATCCATGCACATCGTGCTTAATAGTACCAACCCTCCAGCCCCGTTTTACAAGCTCATTAACTAACTTTTCTAATAGCGTAGTCTTCCCTGTTCCTGATCTACCAACAATAGAAATCACTATATTAGTCATAGTATCACCTCTAATGTAATTTTATCGTATTCCTGCCTCTTGCAAAAGATGCGTTGCATACATAAAACATCAATCTTCACCATCATTTGCCTGTTTTTGAAATTTAACTTCCTCACAGATGAACTCATACGCAAAACGGCCAAGATTTTTATAAAACTTTGTTTTTGCCTTTTCCAAAGTCAGCTTGTAAAAATATTCCATCCTTGGGTAAAGGTGTACTGTTAAAAGATCATTAAAAATGGTGGTGTAGTAGCTAACGTCTTTCCTGGCATTGCTATTCCCTTTAACAAGGAATATTTTGTGCAAGAGAAACTCTGCAAATTGTAGTAGAAATGCAATGTGATGGGGCTCAAAGTTTCCTATTATTTCAAACCCAGCTTTTTTGCATAGACCAATAATCTTCTCTGTCATAACTCCATGATTATCGTAAAATACATCTTCCATTAGCGATTCTACTCCATTTTGCTCACTAACAGATGCGCTCTCATCTAAAAGGATTGTATAATCTGTGAGTAGCAGATCAGTTTCTTCCACATTATCAGGAAGATATTTAACAAACTCAGGATATAGTTCACAAACAGCATCGCTCAATTCTAAAATCCTCTCGTAAATAGTAGCATAGGGTCTATAGAAACATTGAGTTAAATGCCTGTAGATTTCACTTCTAAACTGATCTCTTTTTCTTGCTTTCATCATCCCTTGCTAATTAGTATGTAATTGCCAATCCACTTTATACTTTGATAAGGCGTACCTTTGTATCATAAAAGGACACACTACCACCCACCGGATCTAATAAACACGTATTGTTTCGAAGAGAAGGATCGGTCCACATAGCTGCATTCGCATGTATGCCAGTACCCCTTTGTGGATCTCCATCTATAGTTTCCCCATCAATTACCATGTCGGTTGCTCCTGTAGCCCAGTGCCCAAAACCAAGAACAAAACTGATAACGCCAGGCCGTATATCTTCGGTAATAATCACCCTGCCTATCATTGATTTTTTGCTTCCATTTTTTAAATCCCATTCACCTGACGGGTTTGTTGAACTTACTACTTTAACACGATCATCTGCACCAAGACCAAGTCTTTCTGCATCTATTTTGTTTATAATAATGCCATTTTCTGGCATAATAGGTTTAAGCCAATAGTTAGTGGTGGTACGCGACTTCGTCTGTGTCACTGTTCTGTTGGTAATCAAATGCAAGTCATATCCTTTACTCATATCATCAAGCGTATCACCTTTGTAATTGCGTTGGGGCAAATATACAGCAATTCCTGGCATTGAACGTCCGGTGCCAGAATATTTATTGCTGGCTGTTTTCTCCTGATACATATTCAACAGTTTTCCATAGGCGTTTTTTACATGGTTACCTTCATAGACGTGAGAATATTCTTCAAAACGCCCTCCGCGGTTTAATATATATACAACCTTTTTCCAATAAGGTCCACATATTGCTTTCCACTTTTCTGCGTCAAAAACAGTTTTAGGAAGGTGGCGCCTGGCCTGCATAAACAGTGCAAGCTCTCTTTCGTTGGCATCAGGAACATCTTTACCAGGCCCATCACCCACAGCAATGTTTGCTACCGCACGGAGATAAAAATCTTCCGGGCGTTTGATATGTAAACCATCTCCTAATGCATCAGGACCAAACGCCTTAAGACCCAGTGATTCGGAAAAAGCCATAAGCATAGCTTCAAGGCTTATAGGCATATTCTCACCATACACACGTACCGTTTCAGGGATAGGTGCAATAGATGGCTGTCGTACCGGTTGCACTTTGTTAGGCATGTTTGGATGCGACCCTTGAAATTCCCAGCGCTCAAGATACGATAGATCAGGGAAAATATAGTCGGCATACATCGAAGAAGTACCTATAGTAATATCATTGGCAATAAATAGTGGAAGTTTGTTTACATCAGCAAGAACTTCAATATTGGTATGTCCTGCTGGCAGTGCATATGCAGGTGTTCCCATATAGAGGATGAGTGCCTTCACAGGGTAGGGATACGCATCACCTATGCTTGGGATAATCTCTTCATAGACGTCGCTTGAAAGCGGATACCAATTGCGCTTAGCTGGATAGCCCTCAAAGAGCGATGTTTTCTCATAGGCAATACCGTGACGTATGGAACTTACACCAAACGCTTCAATCTTTCCTTTTACTTTGGTAAGATCAAAAGGACCACCCTTCTTTCCATCATATCCGTAAGTACTGGCTGCAATCATACCACCTTTCCAGTCAAAGTTCCCTAATAACATATTGACCGACATCCAGGCCAGCACATTATAAAAGCCATTGGTATGCTGTGCCGGCCCTCTGTGGATATCCACTGAAGCTTGCTTGCCATACGTTGTGAGCTCCCTGCATACATCTTCAACATCCTGTGGCTGTACACCTGCTATCTTGCACCATTTTTGGAAAGTATTCTGACTTGCCGATTCTTTAAGTAGCTGTAGGGATGATTTGACCATAATCATTTTCCCGTCATGAAAAATCTGACGATCAACAAAGAGGTCACCATAAACTTGAATATTCTCACTGTTAGGATCAAAAAATACAGGATTGCCATTAACCAAAGCGCAAAGTGTATTCCCGTTTCCCCTGATGAACTTGCCCGGCTTACCATCTTTTACCTCAACAAGCCATGTGGCGTTTGACCATGATTTTTCGCCTATTGCTTTTGCTGCTCCCTTCGTGGCACACTGTAAAAAACGCTGATCATATTTGCCATTATCAATAATCCAGCGTATAATTGCTAATGCCAGTGCAGCATCCTCACCAGGTTTTACTGGCAGCCATTTGTGCGCTTTTGAGGCAAGCTTAGAAAAGCGTGGATCTGCCACAGCTATCTTCGTTTTACCACTGGCTAAGTTTGCCGTAAGTCGGACAGTTCTATTCGTTGGCCCATAATTTGCTTCAAAAAGGTTTGCTCCTACAAAAAGTACATAGCGGGCATGTTCCAGATCGGTTTGCCAGTAGAATTTCTGACCATCTTTAAATTTCCCATCAATATACTGTTCGCTAATTGCCTTGCAGGTAAAATACAGTGAACCCTGACACACTGTCGTATGGCCATGAAGGTTTGTGGTACCAAAAGCAGCACCAAAACGTTTGATAAAATCACTACGACCACCTTTGAGTCTGCCCCATGCTATTACCAGTTGATTGTTCTTAGGCCCTAGATCGGGATGATCAGGATCTATGAGGGTATTAATAAATTCTGCATATTTCCTTTTAAAGGTTTCAAGCAATTGATTTTTTTGCTGAGGATTCTTTTCATCCCAATATTTCTGAATATCTTCTGCCATATTTTTGGCCACTTTCCCATCTTTTAAGGCCATAATTGATCTGAGCCCTTCTACATTCCTATTTTCCTCTCCCCTTACGTGTGCAAAGAGCTTTCCCCCTTCAACAATTTCTTTTACTGCCACATCAAAAGGTATGCTTTTCCACCTGTTAGATCCTCTTGGACCATCACGTTTTAAAACCTTTACTATCCTGTAGGGATCATAGGCAGTCTGTACACCGGCTTGACCTTTTGGACAAAGTCCCGCATCTATTTGAGCAGCCTCCTCCACAGAGGTATTCATAGAAATATTTGGTACCATATTGAAAGGATTGTAGGGATTACCATCGATTTTTACAGCAACATTGTTTTGTATTTTCGCTTTAATTCCACATCCGGTATTACAATTAAGACACACCGAATAAATGATATTCTCAGGATTGTTCAGTATCGAAGGTTCATCGGGTCTTGAACTTTCAATAATTGCATTGGGGTTATTCTTACAACCCATAATACCCATAAGTGTTGCTATTCCGGCGCTTCCCAGAAGAGCTCCCGTAGTTTCTTTTACAAAGGTTCTGCGAGATAATTTCCTATTTTTCATTACTATCATCTCCTCCTAATTTTCCTTTTCAATATATGTTGATAAAATTTTATGGCTAAAATAGAAAAGGGCAAGGCCAAATGCTATCACAAAGAGGGTGATGAGATATTCAACCATTGTTGGCGAGTAGTTAAAATTAAGACGGGCATGGGTGAACGCTTCATTAAGGCCTTTCAGTTCAGGGATTGATTGCCCGGGTATAAGTATATTCAAGCGCGTTGAGATAAACGTAGTAACAATGATAAATGCCCCTATCGCAAGCTTTGTAACAGATTGGGCATTGAATATGAGATAGAAACCGATTATAGCTCCACCTACATGGATTAGCCAAAACACCCACCAGAATTTTCCAAATAGGATAAGATAGATAGTTTCTTTCAGGTGTGATATTGGTGACCACAGTGCAAGGCTGTACTCGCTAAATTCCCCCATAAAATAGACAGCAATTCCTGCAAGAATGATTTTTCTAAGATACGGATAAGGCCCCTGCTCTGGAGTATCTATCGCAGCAGATTCCCCTCTAAGGTAGTAATAAACCAGAAGCAGAGCAGATGCCCCGGAAGTGATTGCTGATGTGAGAAAAAGCACCGGAAGTATTGCAGAACTCCAGAATGGCTTGGCATCAACAACACCAAAAAAAGCACCACTCTGGCTGGGATATGCAATAGAGAGCAGTAATCCAAGCAATAACAAGGGGACAAGCCATCCAGTCTTATCATTAACTACATTAGCCTGCCGTCTTTTCACACTCAAAAAAAGCATGATACCCACAAGTACAAGAAAGATGCTATACATCCAGGCATTGAACGCAAGCATAGATCCAAAATTAGGAGAAATCCCAACACGGTACGCACGAAACGGACGTCCCAGATCAAGCCATATTGCCAGAAGGCCAGTTATAAGGCTACAAGCAGAGACCAAAAGTGTAGTATTGAGATTTTCTCTTAATCCTTTAATTCCTTTCAGATACCCAATTACACCAACTGCAAAAGCTCCACCCGAAATACCCACAGCGTGAAAATATACCGCTATCCAAATTCCCCAGGGAACATAGCTCCCATATCCCGCAAGCCGTTCACCTGAAATTACTTTTATTAAAAGTCCTATTACTCCAGGAACAAATAGGCATAACCATAAGATCTTTAATTTTTTAAGCATAGTCTCGTTATTGAACACTTGTATCCATGATAAAAGTTTTGCTATCATATACCACCTCACACTAAATAGATGACTTCGGGCTTTGTGCCTTTCTCTTCAAGTAGCTTCATCTGATTGCTCGATTTTGCCATTTCAGCCACAAGGCTTCTGGCGTCATTTGCATCACCAAAATAATTTGCACGGCCTATACAGGTGCTCACACACTGCGGCAAAAGCCCCTGCTCAATCCTGTGTAAGCAGAAGTGACATTTACGGGCATTCCCTACAGGTGAACCATGACCTTCACGGCTCCATGATTTGTTGTATTCATTTGACGGTTGTTTCTCGTATGGTTGAATCTCCGGGGTATGTTCAGTATAATAATTTCCAAAATCGCTGGTACGGGCACCATAGGGACATGCAGTAAGACAATACCGACAGCCAATACATCTATCGTAATCTATAATGACCACGCCATCTGGTCGTTTCCACGTAGCGCGGACAGGACAGACCGATACGCATGAGGGATTATTGCACTGCATGCAGGGTCTTGGGAAAAAGCGCGTTATCTGGTGAGGGTATTGACCAATATGTTCAGTTATCACTGGCCTATACACAACCCCCGGTGGAAGTTTGTTCTCAGCAATACATGCAACTGTACACGCATGACAACCCACGCATTTTCTTGTATCTATCACCATTAACCATCGACGCTCTTCCATTGGTTTAAAAAGTGCACGGCGAAGCTCATTTTGCATCCTGACAAGGATATCAACTTCTCCAGCACCATCCTGAACCGGGGGTATTTTGTGTGTTGTTATAGGGCCTTTTGGCACAGCTGGATTTGGTATAATTCTTGATATTACAGTGGACATCACTCCAAGACCAATCGCAGATCCTATAAGGGTAATTGCACGTTTTCTGTCTATTGGAGTTAAAGAATAAGCTTCATCTGAAGACTCGTTATCATCCACCGCTGATCGCAATACCTCATCAGTTTGCTTTGGCGATTTAGTGGATTGTTTTTTTGCCATATCATTCCTCCTTCAATTTCCATTAGCTCATATAGTTAATGTGCAAACATAATATTATATGATACTGTAATGTGCTGCACTTGTGGTTTTATGAATTACCGTAAATGTCTTTTAAAAAAATTTAATAGTTTTACTCATTACACAGCATTTTTTACATACGTATATACTAGCTAATACATATCAGTCACACGCACCAGTTGATCCCACAATTTTTTTATCACTACCAAACCGTAATGCAAAGTCAATCCCGCAAGAAAACCAATTGTCAGATTGTTGAGCACAAAACCAAAAATTCCAACTATAAGCGCATTAAAAAAAGCTTTATTATCATCTATAATATCTTTGATATATGATGCATGCTGAATTCCCACGCAAAAAAGAATAATCCCTAAAATACCCACAGGGAATGCAGATATAAATGCAAAGGAGCTATTTCCTAAAAACAGAGCAATGGAAATGAATGTTATACCTATTATATACCCTGACATACTATCTTTTGCTCCAAAATTATAATGAGCAGTCAATCCACCAGAACCATGACACATTGGTGCGCCACCAAAAAAACCTGAGAGTATATTTGCCAATCCAATGCTCAGAGGAATGCTTATAAGATTTAAACGTGTTGCTTTATCTCCATATAGCAATATTCCAGTATTCCTGGTGGCAACAATGGAATTGCCAAATGTCAGGGCAATTTGCGGAATGACCAATATTGTAAACCCGGTCACAAAATTATCAATGTTTGGCAAGGAGGGAGTAAAATCAATATGACCTGTAAATGATAGTGATATTTTACTCAAAGAAATGGCAACGCCAAGAATCATTATGGGAATGAGAGGTGGAATACTTTTGTATTGAGTAAAAACCACAAAAAGAAAAAAACCCACAACACATGCAATAGCAATATCATTAAATATGAAATTAAAAGAAGTCTTTACCAGCATGGCCCCCAATCCCAGTTGAATACCCCGTATAACTGACAGTGGAAAAATATTCCCGAGTTTTTCACTAATCCCCGTTGCTGCTATTGCTATCAGAATTATGCCCATCAGGATACCCGCAGCATTAATCACTTCAAATCCAAGACCCATCGAGATGGCTATAACACACATCGCTTTAAGCGGCTGCACTGGCATTGTAATCCTGAAATAGAATGCTGAAACCACATAAAATATACCTGCAGCAAGGAACATAGCTGTGGGGTTTATCCCATTCTTAGAGATGAGGAGAATAGCTAATGGAAAAAAAATTCCAATGTCTCCAAAAGCTCCAGATATATCCCAGAGTAACTTCCTCACATTAGCCCCTGATACTTTGTTTCATAGTAAATCTTTAATTAAAATAGTCTCTCGTAAAACAATAGAGCCAAAACATTTCTATAACATTTGCATACTGTGAAAATAAAATCAATCGCATGAAATACAAATGCCTTGTGGTAGTAACAATTTTTTTGTTGTGGTATAAAAGACTACAAGAGGGTAGTTATATGAGTTTCGTATCTATAGCACGAATTGCATATTTTTGTAGCTCAAAGTTGTTTTTCAGGTTTAATTTATTTTTAATGCGTTCCCGATAGGTGTTTATGGTATTTATGCTCAAATTGAGTGCTTGAGAAATTTCTCGTACACTTTTGCCACTGCCGATTAAGCGTAATACCTCAATTTCTCTATTAGTGAGAATAGATAGCAAGTTTTCGCTGTTATTTGCTATACCACTAATAGCCTTATTTATTATTTTTTCAGACATCTGTTCACTTAAGTAGATCCCTCCATTCAGAATTTTCCGAATGGCGGTGATTACATTCTCGTATGTCTGCTGTTTCATGACATACCCCCGAGCGCCCAAACGCAACGCGCGCTCAGCATAAATTGACTCATCATACATCGATACAATAAGTACAGGAATATTCATACCAAATGCCACTATATCCTTTGTAAGTTCAAGTCCACTGGGACCATCAAGTCCTATATCCACAATAACTAAATCAGGCTTAAGCTTTCGTATAAGCTGTAGTGCTTTCTGTGCATTTTCTGCCTCTCCACATACCTCAAGGCCTATCTCTCTACCAATAAGCTGGGAAAGGCCATATCTGAAAACGGGATGATCATCAACGATGAAAATCTTTTTGTTCATAATCTTCTATCCTTCCATTTTATTTTCATTATTACCACCTTTAACCCCTACAATGCAAGCAATTGATGTTCCTTCATTACCACTGTTAATAATAAGCTGGGCACCAATCATATCTGCCCTGTATCTCATAATGCGCATGCCAAGACCATCCTGAGACCCTATTCCATTGCCAAAACCTTTACCGTTATCCATAACCTCCAACTTTAAAAGCCCGTCGTTCATTTTCATAGATATATTAATCTTTGTTGCTTTACTGTGCTTTCTTGCATTCGTAACAGCCTCCCGGATTATATAGAATAGATGTCGTGCGGTAATATCATCAAAATGGAAAGCTTCACTGCATATATCAAGTGAGCATTCAATGCCATATATACCTGCTGATTCTTCAACCATCTGGCGTACCGCCGGAATAAAATTTCCCGCACCAAGATCAACAGGACACAACCCACGGGCCAATCGTCGCGATTTTGAAATTGTGTTTTCAAGAAAGTGTGAGATCTCTTTCAGACGAATAGAATCCTCATTGTTCTCATCCAAGTCAGAATATTTATTTTTCATAGAATGCACAGCCATTTTCAATAACACATCTATACCTATAAGGTTTTGCATAAGGTCATCATGCAGGTCCTGTCCAATTCGTTGCCGTTCAGATTCATACACATGGATCACATCCCTTTCCAGTTCTCTACGTTTGGTAACATCTCGCCCTACTTCTACGATTCCTACCAGTTTGCCATCATCCCCATAAAGAGGGCTCGCTGACACTTCATAAATATACTTAAAGTCACCTGTGGTATAAATCCGCTCAAAAAAAACTGTTTTCCCTATACTTCGTACAACAGACTCTATATCGCCATTGCCGCATTCATCGCATGGATATGTACACCCATCAAGCACATTCATGCATGAAGCATTACTATTGGCAAGAAGCTGTTTTCTTTTGCGAGCCGAAACATTCAACATCACTACCTGGTTTTCAATGTTCCTAACTATTACTTCATCATCTACACTATCGATAATGGTTTGCAGGAAGCGATAGGAGTCAAGAAGGGCTATATCCGCCTCATTCCTTTTAACCGTTTCCTTCCAGAGCAAACCAACACGATCATCAGTGCGATTTTTCTCTCCAGATGATACATTGTTATTGTTTGCCATCACGGCAAGGGCAGCCTCTATTCTTTTTCTGATTGTAATGTCCTTGGCAACACCAACAAAACCTTTTATGTCCTTATCTATTCCATCCGAGATTGGTGACATTGAGAAAACTGCAGGTATCTCCTTGTTTTCTTTGCTTATAAAGCGCACTTCTGCTTCAATTGGTTCACCTTTTGATAATGTTCCATCAATCATTCCATCCCTATCCTTTTGTACCAGCAGTGTTCCCACATGTTTACCAATAAGATGTGATTTCACACGTCCAGTCAACGATTCCATTGCCCTATTTACCATGACAATTACACCCTGTCGATCAGTGACCACCAGTGGATCAGTAATATTGGTAATAATCCTTTCAAGATATCGTCTTGACTTACTCTCGCTCTTAAGTGCCGATATCAGCCGCGCTTGTTTTTCTTG